>CAZZLI010000174.1:0-1649 GCA_964655055.1 uncultured Ferruginibacter sp. | reverse complement strand
GAGCGATGTTCATGCCACAAACTTCAATGATTCCCTGATCGGGTTTAAGATACCCGGTAATCATTTTCAGAGTCGTCGACTTGCCGGCGCCGTTGGGCCCGAGAAATCCTACGATTTCGGGGAAACCAACATTAAACCGGATATTGTTCACAGCAATCTGTGTGTCATATGTTTTGGTGATATCCTGTAGTAATAATGACAATGCTTCAGGTTCTGGCGGTGAACGGTAGAATTATTTTTTATCTCCGGTTGGGCGGCGATCTCGTCCCGGCGGTCGTCCGGAGGGAGGTCGGCGATGTTGCTGTTTGCCGGATTGAGGAGGCCTTGGTGTACCGGACCGCTGGTTGGTCGGTTTGTTGGAAGGCCCTTGGGAAGGTGCGGACCGTTCCGACCGGTTGTCGCGTGGTGGTTGAGGGCGATCTTTATTCCGGCGTCGCTTGGATGTACGCTCCAGGCTGCGCAAACTGATCTGACCTACCAGATCGGCATATTCTGGTTCTACTTCCTTTGGATGCTTGCTGGCTACTTCGGCAGTCTCCAGTTCATCCGGACGGATCCCTTCCCGGTTTTGCTGTTTGATACGTTTCACCGTATCAATGTTCAGCGGGTATTGCTTGTTACTGTCGGGAAGCGTATACCACATGAGGTTTCGGAAAATATCTTTTTTGACAAGAAAGGCACGGCCTTTTGCTACTTCCAGCACATCACAGTCGTTTGGAAAATGCTGCAGGGCATCGAGGTATGTATCCAGTTCGTAGTTCAAACAGCATTTCAAACGGCCGCATTGACCGCTGAGTTTGGTTTGATTGATACTGAGATTCTGATAGCGGGCGGCATTCGTATTGACACTTTTGAAATCAGTAAGCCACGTACTGCAACACAATTCCCGGCCGCAGCTACCGATGCCACCTACTTTTCCGGCTTCCTGTCGGGCACCGATTTGGCGCATTTCAACCTTAACTTTGAATTCGCCGGCATATAGTTTAATCAGTTCGCGGAAATCAACCCGGTCATCGGCGATGTAGAAAAACGTGGCTTTTTTTCCGTCAGCCTGCAGTTCCACCTCAGCCATTTTCAAGTCGAGTTTTAACTGCCGGGCGATGGCACGGCTTCGGATCAGCAATTGTGGTTCACGGGCTTTGGCCTCTCGCCATTTGGAGAGCTCCGATTCTTCCGCTCGGCGCAGGATTTTGCGTATGTCCGGACTTTTTTCGTCGAGGTTATTTTTTTTGAGTTGCAGGCGTACCAGTTCCCCGGTGAGATTAACCATCCCCACATCGTATCCGTTCACGCCTTCCACCACAACCATTTCGCCCCGGCCATAATAGTGCAGGGTGTTGTTTTTATAGTAGTCTTTCCGGCTGCCGTTGTTGAATGTGATTTCTACAATACGACAGTTACTTTCTGGGTCGCTGTAGGGAAGATTGGCCAGCCAGTCGTGTACATTCATCCGGTTACAGCTGCCACTTGCACAACTGCCTTGACTCTGACATCCACCGGGAGCTCCGTTTGTTCCGCTGCCACAACTGCCACAACCCATAGTAGGTCTAATTAATTGATTATTAAGGGCAAGCAGGCAAGAAAGGCAACCCGTTTTCGGATAGGTTATCCGGGAAATGACCGGGTATATGAGGAGCCGGTGTGATCCG
>CAZZLI010000173.1:0-2173 GCA_964655055.1 uncultured Ferruginibacter sp. | reverse complement strand
GGTAAGATATAGTTATCAATTACCTGCGCTTCATTCAAAACTTAACATTTACCACCCAACACCTGCCTAAGGCCTTGGCGTGAAATATATTGTCTGAACTGTGATTGAAATGATTAAATGAGGACTATGATGAATGCCTTGTGTGCGGGTAGCTTGCTGAATGGAAAAAGAACTTGTTGGTTTAGAGCGTCTGCTTGGCGCCTTGATTTTTACTTGATTTGCGGCTTGGCGTGAAAATATTTCGCAGCTATGCGTGAACCAGTTTTTTCACGCAGAGCACGCAATGAATCCGCCGAGCGCGCGGAGAGATTTCGGTTCACCATGAACTGCCTGATTTCTTTGTATTATTTTCGAGTCGGTTGTCATTCAAAACTTAACATTTACCACTCAACACCTGCCTAAGGGCTTGGCGTGAAAAAGCCAATGACTTGGTGAGAAATACAGGTCAGGGCAGGGGAGTAGTGCCGGTTTTCCGGAGCAGTTCCAGCGCGTGTAGCACAGAGCTGTCATGCGTGTTCAGCAGTTTGTAATAGCCCTCGTTGCGCCAGCGTTGCCTTGCCAGCAAGGCCTGCAGCCGGTCGCCGATCAGTTTCTTTTCGGAAAAACCAAGTTCATCGGGATTGATACCGCTGGCACGGATCTCCTTGTCGAATACAACCCAGTCGGCATCACTGAACTGATGCCTCCGGCTGAAATCATCGGGGCCCATATAGGTTTGCATCATTGCAGTATGGGTTACATAATAACGATACGCCATTTCGGAAAGCTTGCCTTTGCTGAAGAGCAAAGCGGTGGCAGGACTGTATCCTGATGTGTCGGGGAATATGTTCAGATCGGGACGAATACCACCGCCTCCGAAAAGCCTGTGGCCTTTGCGGGTTACAAACACTTTACCTGTATCCGCTGCAGAAACCGAATCGGTGACGGGCTTGCCCAAACCGCTGTCGTAACGACGGGCGATCTCGTCATAATAGGCTTTCCCGCCATTATTGTAAGGTCGCTGGATACTTCTTCCCAAGGGGGTGTAATAGCGGGCGATGGTCAGCCGCAACGCACTGCCATCGCTCAGATCGTACTGTTCCTGTACCAGGCCCTTGCCGAAACTTCTGCGTCCCGCTATGGTGGCCCGGTCCCAGTCCTGCAGCGCACCGGCCAGAATTTCGCTGGCACTGGCGGAGCCTTCATCAATCAGCACGATCAGGTTTCCCTGTTCAAAGAGACCGGGTTTTTTGCATCGGTACTCTTTCCTTGGGAAATGCTTACCCTCGGTATAGGTGATGAGTTTTTCCCCATCCAGAAATTCATCGGCAACGGCGATGGATTCATCCAGTACACCGCCGCCGTTGGATCGCAGATCAAGAATGAGTTCTCCGAGCCCGTTCTTTTTCAGTTCCTGCAGGGCCGTCATGAACTCGCGGTAGGTTTGTTGCGTGAACTTGCCGATCCGGAGATAGCCGGTCTTGTCCCCGATCATATAGGCCGCCTCGATGCTGTTCACCGGGATGATATCTCGTGTAAGGTTTACCGTTATCTTCCGGCCTTCGCGGAGCACGCTGAGATCAGCCTTGCTGCCGCGTTCGCCCCGGAAATACTTGCGCACATCGTCGGGCTGCAGTTTTTTTCCGGCTACTGTGGTTCCGTTTATCCCCAGTATTTTATCGCCGATAGCCAGGCCGGCTTTTTCCGCCGGACCCTGCGGTACGATATTGATTACATGCACCGTATCGTCGATAATGTCGAATTCAATGCCGATACCGGAAAATTTTCCCAGCATATCGTCGTTCACAAACTGCAGGGAAGCCGCGGGAATCAACTGCGAATGGGGATCGAGCCTGCTCAATACCGCCTGTATGGCCGTATCGTTGAGCTGCTGCCAGTTTACCTGATCCACATAACGGCTGTCGATCAGATCCATAACCTCTTGCAGCGCTCGGGGTTTTTCGAACCGGAAAAATGTGGACGAGGGACTGGAGGGCGCCAAAAAGAATCCCAGTACGACGCCGATAGACATGGACAAGGTCAGCCAAAAGGGCATCCAGATTTTTTGCCGGTTGCTTTCACTACGCACAATGTGCAAATTAACTCATTTGCTGCGTTTATCGCTTGTGCTGATTGTGCTGTTTCTGAGCATTGTTTCGCCCCGGCCTTTGGATCACCAAGGCTGCTGACGGAT
>CAZZLI010000172.1:0-2980 GCA_964655055.1 uncultured Ferruginibacter sp. | reverse complement strand
TGCCGCCTTCGGCGTCACCGAACCGGCCAAGGCGCTCCCATCGGTACTGGTTCATTTTATTACAACGAGTGGGTGTATGCACTGGCAATCCTTTAATCCTGAAATCTTGTGAATCCTGATTCAGAGGGGAAACAAACCGCTCGGGGGGCATAATCGTCTGAACCGCTGATTACGCTGGTTTTAGGATTGCGCTGATTTTCACGCAAATATGCCAAGATAGGTCAAGGCGCAAAGTTTGTCAATCATAGTCCTCATTCAATCATAAGAATCACAGTTCAGACAAAAAAATCACCGTTAAAAAAGACGGCGAGTCCCACCGGCGCTGCTGCAAGGTCCTGTGGTGGAGACATCGCCTGGGAAGGAAGTAATACCGATTGGATAACTGTAATAGACCAATATCATTGGCCCAAACAGTGAGCACATCGGCATAATAAGGGGAAATTTTGGGTTAAAAGTAACGTCACTTTCGTATTACGGCAGGAATACGATAGCTTTGCAGCGCTACAGGCAGATTTGTTTATTGTTCAGCCTTCCAATCAGAACTAATAAACGACAAGGACTTCGCAGAGAAACTTCCCTCGTTTATTTATAGGTCTGATGCTCATTTCCGAAAGTGGCATGGCAATTCCCTGTGGTATTTTCCGGAGGTTCATTTTTACCGACTCCGGAGCAGCAACGCATCCTATAAGATCAAAGAAATGGATATCAGAAAGGAATTGGAAAAAAGGATTCTGGTCATCGATGGAGCCATGGGCACCATGATCCAGCGCTACAAACTTTCGGAAGCCGACTACCGCGGTGAGCGATTCAAAGACTGGCCCTCCGATCTGAAAGGAAACAACGATTTGCTGGTCCTCACCCAGCCTCACATCATCCGCAGCATCCATACCGAATACCTGCAGGCCGGTGCCGACATCATTGAAACCAACACGTTCAACGCCCAGCGCATCTCACTTGCCGATTACCATATGGAAGACCTGGCACGGGAACTGAATCTGGCTGCGGCTCGCGTCGCGCGGGAGGCGGTGGATGCCTATATGCAATCTCCCGAAGGAAAAGAGAAGGGCGGCGCCTTTGTGGCAGGAGCCATCGGACCCATGAACAAGACCCTTTCCCTCTCGCCAGATGTGAACAATCCAGGTTACCGGGCCCTGACTTTCGATGAAGCCATGCTTGCTTATTATGAGCAAGTAGGGGGCTTGGTGGAAGGTGGCGTCGATTTGCTGCTCATTGAAACGATTTTCGATACGCTGAACGCCAAGGCGGCCATCTTCGCCATTAAAAAATATTTCGCTGATGTGCAACGGCCCGAACTGCCCATCATGATCAGCGGAACGATTACTGATGCCAGCGGAAGGACTCTGAGCGGACAAACCCTCGAAGCTTTTTATCTCTCGGTGATGCACGCCCAACCCCTGAGCATCGGACTCAATTGTGCGCTGGGGGCAAAAGAGATGCGGCCGCATATTGAGGAACTGAGTCAGCTGGCTTCCTGTTATGTTTCCGCTTATCCTAACGCCGGCCTTCCCAATGCCATGGGAGAGTATGATGAGCACCCTGAAGACACGGGCGGTTATCTGGAAGACTGGGCCGCATCAGGTTTTGTGAATATCGTAGGTGGATGTTGCGGTACCACGCCCGACCACATCCGCCATATCGCCCAAAAAGTGAAACAAATACTTCCGCGGAAAATTCCCGTGGAGGAAATGATACGTCAGTAAGCAAATCCTCTTATCTACAACTGGAATGCGTATGCACGGAAATTTTAGGATATGGGAAAAGTAGACAATTACACCTGTTTCTCCGGACTGGAACCTTTAGTCATAAGGCCTGAAACCAATTTCGTGAACATTGGCGAACGCACCAATGTCACCGGCTCAAAAAAATTCGCACGGCTGATCCGTGAAAATAATTACGAGGAGGCACTGACCGTGGCCCGGCAGCAGGTGGAAAACGGCGCACAGGTCATTGACGTGAACATGGACGATGCCTTGCTCGACGGGGTGGAAGCCATGCGCACCTTCATCAACCTCCTGCAAAGCGAACCGGATATCGCAAAGATTCCGGTGATGATCGATTCTTCGAAGTTCGAAATCATTGAGGCGGGACTCAAATGCATACAGGGCAAGAGTATCGTCAATTCCATATCACTCAAAGAGGGAGAGGCTGCTTTTCTGAAACAGGCCCGGACTTGCAGACTTTACGGAGCGGCCGTTGTGGTCATGGCCTTTGACGAGCAGGGACAGGCCGATACCCGCGAACGGAAAGTGGCCATCTGCCACCGTGCTTACCGGCTGCTGACTGAACAAGTCGGATTTCCTCCACAAGACATCATTTTCGACCCCAACATTTTTGCAGTAGCCACGGGCCTGGAAGAACATAACAATTACGGCGTCGATTTCATTGAGGCCACCCGCGAAATCAAACAGTTGATGCCCAGGGTGAAAGTGAGCGGCGGAGTCAGCAATCTGTCTTTTTCCTTCCGCGGCAACGACCATGTGCGTGAAGCCATGCACAGCGTGTTTCTTTACCACGCCATCCGCGCGGGTATGGACATGGGCATCGTGAATGCCGGCCAACTCGTAGTCTACGACCAGATCGAACCCGGCTTGCGCAACCTTTGCGAGGATGTCATCCTCAATCGTAATAATGAGGACAACTCGGCTACCGAAAAATTGATTGCATTGGCCGAAACGGTCAAGGCCAAGGGCAAGGTGGAAGTGAAGGATGAAGCCTGGCGCAATGCCTCTGTGGAAGAACGACTGAAGTATGCCCTCATCAACGGAATTACCACCCATATCGATGCCGATACCGAAGAAGCCCGCCAACATTATCCACGCCCGCTGGATGTGATCGAGGGGCCCCTGATGGCGGGTATGAACGTGGTGGGTGACCTGTTTGCTTCGGGGAAAATGTTTTTACCGCAGGTAGTGAAGAGCGCCCGCGTGATGAAGAAAAGCGTGGCGGTATTGACTCCTTA
>CAZZLI010000171.1:0-3572 GCA_964655055.1 uncultured Ferruginibacter sp. | reverse complement strand
AGGATTTTTGCCAGTAAATACAAGCTGGTGCTGCCAAGTAAAAATGAATTAAAAAAGATTGTGCAGGGCTGACGATATCATGTTGGAAAGCAACAGGGGGAGGGTATTCATCTTACTGGCCCGGTAGCGTTACGGTGCTACCAATAAAAAAAACGTAATTGAATATTTCGGTTTATACTTTGAAGTAATTGAATGGTATTAGGTTGTCGGCTACTTTGCGAAATCACCGATTTCGCAAAGTATTCCTTGAATCAGCAATTACTATTTTCCCTATTCGGTGAGAAAGAAACAGAATAAGGCTAGAAGCAAATGGAATCAAGGGTTTTGTTTTGATGAACCAATCTGACCAGCATCATCTTTTCTGTTGACGAATGCCCTTTCTGTTCAACTGCTGCTACCGCTACATTTGTGTTCCAAACAATTCAATTATTCACCAAATCAAAAGGAGGACAACCATGGCAACATTACCCCTGGCAAAAATGGCAGACCGCCTGCCCGCCGTATTCGATGATTTCTTCAAACCCTGGAACGAGTGGTTCGACGGTGGTTCGTTTTTCGGAAGAACAATCAATGTTCCTGCAGTGAACATCACCGAGCACAAGGATCATTATCAGGTCTCTTTGGCCGCGCCCGGGCTTGAGAAAAACGATTTCAAGATTGATGTGGACGGAAACATGCTGACCATCAGCAGTGAGAAAGAGGAGTCGAAGGAGGAGAAAGACAGGCAGTTCACCCGGAAAGAGTACAATTACAGTTCGTTCAGCCGGAGTTTCACCCTGCCGGAAGAAATCAATCGGGAAAAGATTGACGCGCGTTATGAAAACGGCGTATTGCAGATTTCCCTTCCCCGGAAAGAGGACATGCTGAAGAAATCAGCTTCCAGGCATATTGCGGTTCGGTAATTCGTCATGCTTATGAAAACAGCATCCCCCGTCAGCGTTGGCGGGGGTTTTTTATTGGCTGGGATTGTCCGGTAGAGCAAACAATACGGAAGTTGCTTTACGTTGAACCAAGATATTTTCCCGTATAATGCCGATCTCATCGCTTTCTGGATCAATGAAATTGGTCCATTACGGATATCCAATTCTTCTAACTTCAGGCAATTAGTTGAAGGTCAAGCGCTGAAAGGTTATATGTTATCGTCCAGGCGGCGGTTTTCCCCATCGTACTCTTAAAATAAAAATATACTTCCTGCGAAACCCCGACGTATAAAAGAGCCACCGATAAATATACCCAAACCCTTATTCAACGTCGGGGTTTCGCAAATGATTCTTTTGAGTTTTAAGAGCTTTGGGGCGAAAACCCCGCCGAGACACCAGTTTACCAATAGGGCGCGATCCGGGTATAACTCAAACCTCCCGGGCCTGTCCATACCACCTTATAGTAGAAAACTCCTGTAGGGCAGGTACTGACCGGATTCCCGGATGCATCGAGCCCCATGGTGATGGTGGTGTTGGCCAGCTGCGCATCGTTGCGCACCTGCCCGCTGGTGAGGCGGAAATTGCAACTCTGACGGATGACCAGAGGTTCTGTAATGGTGCTGGTGAATGCGGAACCGAAACGGTTGGTGCCCCACTCCGATATTCCGCCTCCTTGCGGCGCCACACCGGTAATGCTGAGCACGATACCGTTCTGATAGGCGAAGGTGCGGCGACGGGCGAACTGCCAGGTTCGCTGGCTTCCGTCGTCGAAGGTGATGCTCATATTGTTGCCCCGAACCTCATGTACCAATGGCGTTCCGGCCGTTGCCAGATTACGGAGGCGACCTCCGGATATGTTCTTGACCATCTTTTCGCCGTTGATGACGATGCTCTTGTTATCGCTGATGCGGGTGATCCGCAAATTCTGATACTGCACCGCATACTGGGCTCCGGCCTGTCCCCAGCGGAAATTGGGGGCAAAAATCACCACTACGGTTCCGGTTCGGGTTCGGTAGGGATTACAGGCTGCGCCGTTATACGTGATGGTGATGCGCCGGGGAACGCTGACCGTATCGACAGAAACCGTGGCATCGCAGTTCATGGGCAAAGTAGGACTCATGGGCACATCGCCGTTGTAACTGCCCCCCATATTCTCGAGTGCTGCATTGGCATCATTGGAAATGTCGTCGGTTTCTGTGCTGAACCGCGACTGGTCGTCGGCCTGCATCATAATCTGCAAACTGTTGTCGGCTATATCGGCCCGCTTACGACAAGAAACAAGCGATAGTGCCGCCAGTATGATCCATGCGGCCAGTGGGATGATTTGCTTTTTCATACTTGTAGATTTTGGGTTTAGCAACAGGGTATCATAGGAATACCAAGTGTATTTTGGACAATGTGACTGATTGTAAGTTTAACGGCTCCTGTGAAAAATATCATCCGGGATTAGGAAAAATCGGATTCAAGCCAAAAAGAATTGAAAATCACGCAGATGGAGGAAATCAGCGGCTGTTTTTAACCAGTATGATCTGAGCGGCGATGCTGACGGCAATTTCTTCCGGGGTTCGGCTGTTGATCGGAAGCCCTACAGGGGCATAAATGCGTTCCAGCGCTTCCGCGGGTAAACCTTCATTGCGATAGCCCACAAACATCTGCTCGATTTTTTTGCGACTGCCCAGCAATCCGAAATAGCGGAACTTTTTATGCAGCAGCGCACGAACTGCAACATCATCTGTACGGTAACCGAAGGTCATGACCACGACAAAATTATCGGGCGAGCTGTCAATCAGGCTTCCCAATTCAGAATAGTCACCCACGGTAATCCGTTGATGAGCATGGCGGTTCAGGTTCATGGTATGCAGGCCCGGACGTTCATCGTAGACCGAGATGTGAAAATCCATACCCGCCATCAGCCTTGAAAAGGCCAAGGAGCAATGACCGCCACCAATAACATGCAGCCTGTTGCGGAGACCCGTTTTTTCCCGGAGCAGAAAATCGTTGGCAGTTTTTTCAAGGAAGAAATGCTGTTCCGGCATATCGGCATTAAAGCGAACACCATCGGGACTCAGTTCCAGTGTACCATTTCCGAAGCCGAGCAGAGAATCAACCAGGGCATTGATTGCCGTCCGGTCGCTTTCGCGGACGCGATAAAGAAAAATGGTCTGTTCTCCGGAACAGATCATACCGCTTCTGTCCTGTGTGGCCGACTTATCATGGATTTGACGGTGCACGGAAGAAGCATTATCCTCTTCGCGAAGACGGGCACGTGCCATTTCCACAAACTTGTATTCCATGATACCACCGCCAAGGGAGCCGCTCATTTCACCTGCTGCATTCACCGCCATCAGGAATCCCTGCCGGCCGGGACTGCTCCCACTGCTTTCCAGCACATACATCAAAATGGAAGGCAGATGACGATCCAGACTTGATTGCAGGAGTTGCCAGGTGGGGAGTGCGGATTGCATTTGAATAAGGTCTATTTTAATTTCTGAACTCCCCTGGTCATTTCGACAAGGTTGCTGTTGGCCTCCCCTAACCCCTCCAAAGGAGGGGGAAAAGAAGCAGCCGTTTTTTCCTTAGCAGGATCTAAAGTCTCCCCTTGGGTTTTTGAATTTGCCTTCTCTAGCCCATCAAAAGGAGGGGGAAAAGAAA
>CAZZLI010000170.1:0-3606 GCA_964655055.1 uncultured Ferruginibacter sp. | reverse complement strand
GCGGAAAATTGATATTTTTGACCTTCAATCATGAAACCGATCCTTCACGGAGTTTTTTTTGGGCTTCTCATTTTGCTGATTTCGCACTCTGTGCAGGGCCAGACTTCTTATGTCCGCCTCACAAAAGGCGGCGCAGGATCCGAGCATTCCGCAAGTGGTTTGGAGGATTCGCTGCGCAAGCAGTTTGAAAGCAAGAAGTTGAGCTGGCCTCCTTCTGAGCTCTATGTCCGCGGGTTCAAGTACGACCGGCAACTGGAAGTTTGGGTGAAGGACAGCAGCGCTTCCGTGTTCCGGCATTTCAAAACCTATAAGGTGTGCATGCAGAGCGGCTCGCTGGGTCCCAAGCGGATGGAAGGCGACTATCAGATGCCGGAAGGTTTTTATTATATCAATGAATTCAACCCCAACAGCAATTTCCATCTGGCCCTGGGGCTTAATTATCCCAATGCCTCCGACCGGATCCTGAGCGATTATGCCCGGCCCGGAAGCAATATCTACATCCATGGCCGCTGCGTGTCCACCGGCTGCATCGCCATCGACGACAAGCCCATCGAAGAGCTTTATCTGCTGGCCAACTCCGCCCGCAACGAAGGGCAGGAGTTCATTCCCGTTCATGTGTTCCCTGTAAAATACGATGTGAAGAAATCGTTTGAATACCTGGCGAATCTGTCGAAAGACAACCAGCCCCTGCAGCAATTTGCCGTATCGCTCAAAGCCGCTTTCGATTATTTTGAAGCGAAGAAAAAACTCCCCGTCATCCTCGTCAACCGGAAGGGGGAATATCTGGTCAATCCCCTTTGATTTCCGCTACTGCATCAATCTTTCATCAGCAGCTGTACCGTTTCAGCGGTCTGTTGCCGGAGAATAATGGTTTTTCCTTCCGCCATTTTTTCGGGTTGACCGGGCAGGTAGTGCCGGATGGTGAGCAGGGTTAGCCCTTTTTCCACCATTACATCAAACCGTTCCCCCGAATTGAGGGCAAGCTTGCTGATTTTTTCGGGCTTGTCGTCGAAGCTGCACCACATGCCGATGGCGCCGCTCTGTATGATGTTGGGGCTGATTTTCGCCTCCGCGAACAGAACATAGAGGCTGGCCGCGCCTTCTTCGCCGATAAACGAAAAATCCTTCATCCGGAAATGGATCAGTACCTGGTTTTCCTTGCGGATAATCACCGGCGGCAGGTTGTGCACAGACCGGTTTCCGATGAGGGTACCCGGCAAGTCCGGATTCAAAAAGCAGCGCACCTGAAGCGGGATGCTTTTGTTCTGCAGCGGCTTGATGGTTTTGGGATGGATGACCTGCGCGCCATAGTAGGCCATTTCAATCACCTCGTTGAAGCTCAGGTCATTCATCACTTTGGCTTCGGGAAATTGTTTGGGGTCGGCATTCATAACGCCTTCCACATCTTTCCAGATGCTCAGGCTTTCGGCATCGAGAAGGTTGGCGAACACCGCTGCCGTATAATCGCTGCCTTCGCGTCCAAGCGTGGTGCTTTCGTTTTCGTCGGTGGCGCCAATGAATCCCTGTGTGACTAATATGCCCTGCTGAAGTAACAGGGGCAGCAACAACTCGCGGGTTTGTTTGGCGGTGTGGTTCCAGTCGATTCCCGCATCGCGGAAATTATCGTCGGTGCGCATCACATCCCGTACATCCAGCCAGGCGTTGGCCACACCCTTGTGTTTAAGATAGTGGCTTACGATAAGGGTGCTCATCAGTTCTCCCGCGCACACAATCTGATCATAATAATAATCGTAGTTCCGTACCGGCTTATCGTGCAGCAGCCAGGCCACTTCGGTATAGACATCCTGCAGTGGCTTCTCTACGGTTTCGCCAATACCCAACTCACGGGCGATAGCATTATGGCTTTCGCGGATGGTGTCGAACAATCCAAGCGCCTCTTCGTTCCGGCCATCACAATAGGCATTGACTACAGTTTCGAGGGCGTTGGTGGTTTTGCCCAGGGCCGATACCACCACCAAAAGCTTATTGTTGTTGTATTGCCGGATGATTTCCGCAGTTTGCCGGATACGTTCCGGGCTGCTGATGCTCGCTCCGCCGAATTTGAATACCTTCATGTCAGGTTCGTTTTCACCGCATTGCCTTGCATTCGGCAAATAGGGGGGAATTGCTAATTTTGACAAATGTAACGGCGAATCACGCTCCCACAAAAACACTTCATCAGCCATGTCATCCATCAACCGCAGAGTACAGACACTCGACGAGTTCACCATACAGCAGATGCGTGATTTCCCCAATGCCACCGGCGAATTGTCGGGTCTGCTGCGCGATATCGGCCTTGCGGCAAAGCGGGTGAATGTGGAAGTGAATAAGGCCGGTCTTGTGGATATCCTCGGTGATGCGGGTACGGTGAATGTGCAGGGCGAGGAAGTGAAAAAGCTGGATGTGTTTGCCAACGATCAGTTCACCGGCGTGTTGCGGCATGGCATCAGTTGTGCCGGCATCGGCAGCGAGGAGCTCGACGATGTGGTGATTTTTGATGACGAAATCAGCAACAACAGCAAGTATGTCTGCCTGTTCGATCCGCTTGATGGCAGTGCGAATATCGATGTGAATGTATCCATCGGCACCATTTTCAGCATCTTCCGGAGGATCACACCCAAGGGCGGGCCTGCGGCGGAGGTCGATTTCCTGCAGCCCGGCATCAAGCAGGTAGCGGCGGGTTATATAATTTATGGTTCTTCCACCATCATGGTTTATGCCACAAGGCGCGGGGTGAACGGATTCACCCTCGATCCGTCCATCGGCGAGTTCACGCTCAGCCATCCCGATATCAAATGTCCGCCTACAGGAAAGATCTATTCGGTCAACCACGGCAACTTTTTCCAGTACAGCGAAGGCGTGCGCAAATACATCAACGCCTGCCAGCAGAAGACCAAGTCTGACGGTGGCCCCTACACGCAGCGCTATATCGGCAGTATGGTAAGCGATGTGCACCGCAACCTGATCAAGGGGGGCATTTTCATGTATCCCGGTCTGAGTGACCGCCCCGAAGGCAAGTTGCGCCTGATGTACGAATGCAATCCTTTCGCCTTCATCATCGAAGTGGCGGGCGGAAAAGCCACCGACGGACAGATGCGCATCCTCGACAAAATACCCACCCGCATCCACGAACGTACACCCTTCTTCATTGGCAGTACTGCGATGATGGAGGAGTTGGAATCCTGTATTGCCTGATGTTCGGTTGTCCCCCTGGAGCATGAGTCTTCTCGTGTGCCGGGTATGTGGAAACGGACGGCTGTCCGTCTTTTCCCATTATTTCCATCACGGTTCAGACAAAAGCAGATTTTTTTTTCACGCAAAGGACGCAGAGGAAAACGCGCAGAGGCCGCAGCGCGTTT
Source organism: uncultured Ferruginibacter sp. (assembly GCA_964655055.1). Lineage (GTDB taxonomy): Bacteria > Bacteroidota > Bacteroidia > Chitinophagales > Chitinophagaceae > Ferruginibacter. The sequence goes on along the minus strand of CAZZLI010000170.1, from coordinate 247 downwards.
CATTCCAGGCCGCGATTCAAGTAAAAATCAAGTCGCAAAGGGGTCTCTGATGAACTATAGTTCTTTTGTCCTTCAGAAAAGCAGAATTTTTTTCACGCAAAGTCCGCAGAGGAAAGCGCGCAGAGGCCGCAGCGCGTTTCATGCTAGGCCGCGATTCAAGTAAAAATCAAGTCGCAAAGGAGTCTCTGATGAACTATCGTTCTTTTATCCTTCAGCAAGATATCGGCTTATAGGGTATTCATCATAG
>CAZZLI010000169.1:0-3882 GCA_964655055.1 uncultured Ferruginibacter sp. | reverse complement strand
TTTTTTGTTTTAGGAGAATACGAATTGGAACTTTCATAAAAGTGAAGATAATCTAATATTTTGAAGTATCAACTTCTCTTTAAAGGGAATTCGAAAGTCAACGGATATGAAAAAGGGGCTCCCGAAGAAGCCCCTTGCCAGTGGAATCATTACGTTGTCAAAACCGGTCGAGGTTCATCACCTTGTTCCAGGCGGCTGCAAAGTCGCGCACCATTTTTTCGGCTCCGTCTTCGCAGGCATATACTTCGGCCAGGGCGCGCAGTTCGGAATTGGATCCGAACACCAGGTCCACCCGGGTGCCTGTCCATTTCTTTTCGCCTGTTTTGCGGTCAATACCTTCATAAACATCATGCATACCGCTGCTGGTTTTCCAGTGGGTATTGTAGTCGAGCAGGTTCACAAAAAAATCGTTGGTCAGTTGGCCCGGACGCTTGGTGAACACGCCGTGTTTCGAATTGTCGAAGTTCGTATCCAGCACCCGGAGACCACCGATCAATACGGTCATTTCCGGAGCTGTGAGGGTAAGTAGTTGCGCCTTGTCGATCAACAGGTGTTCTGCTGCCGCTTTGTGATGACCCCTGATATAATTGCGGAATCCGTCGGCCTGCGGCTCAAGGGCTGCAAACGAAGCCACATCGGTATGTTCTGCTGAAGCATCGGTGCGTCCGGGCATGAAGGGCACGCTTACCGCATGGCCTGCCGTTTTGGCCGCCTGCTCGATGGAGGCGCAACCGCCCAGTACGATCAGGTCGGCCAGTGAAACATGCTTGCCGTTTTTTTGTTGGTTGTTGAAAGCGCTGCGTACTTCCTCAAGTTTGTCGAGCACCTGGCTGAGTTGCGCGGGATTGTTTGCCGCCCAGTATTTCTGAGGAGCGAGGCGGATGCGGGCTCCGTTGGCACCACCCCTTTTGTCGGAACCACGGAACGTAGATGCCGATGCCCATGCGGTGGCAACCAGGGCTGAAATCGAAAGTCCGGATGCCAGTACTTTTTCTTTGAGTGTCCTGATGTCGGCTTCGTCTATGAGAGGGTGTGATACCGCCGGAATCGGATCCTGCCAGATCAATACTTCGGCGGGTACTTCACTGCCGAGGTAGCGGGCACGGGGGCCCATGTCGCGGTGCGTCAGTTTGAACCAGGCGCGGGCGAAGGCATCTGCGAGCTGATCGGGATTTTCGTAAAAGCGGCGCGATATCTTTTCGTAAGCGGGGTCCACACGCAGGGCCAGGTCGGTGGTAAGCATGATGGGCGTATGCTTTTTCGAAGCATCGTGCGCATCGGGCACCGTATCTTTTCCGGCATCGCCCTTGGGCTTCCACTGGTGTGCGCCGGCCGGGCTCTTGGTAAGTTCCCATTCATAGCCGAACAGGTTTTCGAAATAATTGTTGCTCCAGCGGGTGGGCGTGGTGGTCCAGGCACCTTCGAGGCCGCTGGTGATGGTACTGCCACCGTTGCCACTTCCGAATGTGTTCTTCCAGCCCATGCCCATTTCCTCTATGGCGGCTGCAGCCGGTTCGCGGCCTACGTATTTTGCAGGGTCGGCTGCTCCGTGTGTTTTGCCGAACGTATGTCCGCCGGCAATCAGGGCCACAGTCTCCTCATCGTTCATCGCCATGCGTCCGAAGGTTTCGCGGATGTCGCGGGCCGAAGCCAGCGGGTCGGGGTTGCTGTTGGGTCCTTCGGGATTCACATAAATCAATCCCATCTGCACTGCGCCCAGCGGATTCTCCAGTTCGCGGTCACCGGTATAGCGCTTGTCGCCCAGCCATTCGGTTTCGCTTCCCCAGTAAATATCCTGTTCGGGTTCCCAGACATCTTCACGCCCTCCGGCGAATCCGAAAGTCTTGAAGCCCATGGATTCAAGGGCGCAGTTTCCGGTGAGGATCATCAGGTCGGCCCAGGAAATCTTCTTGCCGTATTTCTTCTTTACGGGCCAAAGCAGCAATCGGGCTTTTTCAAGGTTGGTATTGTCGGGCCAGCTGTTCAGCGGTGCGAAGCGGAGTGTTCCCGAACCGGCGCCGCCGCGGCCATCGGCAATACGGTAGGTGCCGGCGCTGTGCCAGGCCATGCGGATGAAGAAGGGACCATAGTGACCGTAGTCAGCCGGCCACCAGTCCTGCGAGCGGGTCATCAGGTCGAAAATGTCTTTTTTCACGGCCTGCAGGTCCAGCGAAGCGAATTCCTTCCGGTAATCAAAGTCCGGATCCATAGGGTTCGACAGGTTGGAATGCTGCCGCAGGATGTTCAGCTTGAGTTGGTTGGGCCACCAGTCGGGGTTGCCGGTGCCGTTCCCGGCGGTTTGCCGGATGGCCCCTCCCGAAAAGGGGCATTTACTTGCTCCGTTGGCGGAGGCGGTAGTCATCTTTTCCATATACACGATTAGTTTTTTTTCAGGCGCTAAAATTAAGGCAATCCGCCGTTTTGCCCGAAGTTTGTGGAGGGTACATCAGCCCGTAAATCTCATTTAAAAACGGGATGGAACTCATTCCATTTTTCCGAACAAGCCGCAGCGCAATCAGACCAAAAAATAAAATTTATGGACAGCAATGAAATCAAGGCCGAACTGACCCGGCTTACGGCAGGCCTTTTATACTTTTCCGAGTCCGAATATCCACTCGAGCTGCTCGACTGGGGCGCGAAGACAGACGCCGGGGTGAAGGAACATATTACTGGATTGCATGGAAATGAATTTCCGGTGCAGCAAATCACCTGCAGCGATTTTTTCAGTAAAACCATCAATGCCCTCAGGCAGAGCGGGGCTGTGCAAATGGAGGAGGAGGCCAAACGCTATGAGGCGCTGGAAAAGTTCATTGACTGCCATGCGCAATCATCGGCCGTTTACCGTTGCGGGCGGATTGAAGTGGGTATCTATATCGTGATGCATTTGCCCGAAGGAAACACCCTCGCGCTCAAGACGATTTCAGTGGAAACCTGATTTTACTGGGTGGGGCCGTTGTCGGCAGCTGCTTCAATGACAGCCTGCACCGAATCGGGTACATTCGAAAGGAAATTGTAGCCCAGCATGCTTTCCAGCGAATCGACCGAAACGCGGTAGCTGCCCCAGGTCTGGCTGTTCACAGTCTGGTTGTTGGGCATCAGCACAGCAATAACACGGGTAGAAGCCGATACCCGGCTTACATCGTTGGAGCCTACAGGCAGCACCACAATCACTTTCCAGCAATAGGCGGGTACCTGGATTTTTCCTCCGGCGATGGTATTGGTGACTCCTCCGTTGGAGCCTGTGCCCCCAACACCGAATCCTCCGGACATAATATAGAGTTCGTTGCCACTGTTCATCAGCACGCGGCTATAATCTTCCAGATTCACCCAGGTGATGCGGTTGAGGTTGGGTGCCTGGGGCATGATGTTGGTCATCAGGAAGGTGGTGGCATTCATGCTGCTGCTGAGGTCACGGTCTTCGGAAGGACAAACATGGCCGCGGTCGAAGCCGGAATTGGTATAATCGGTGGTCACCACACGGTAAAATCCTGTGGGCAGGGTATTGTCTGGACTGAAACAATCACAACGGGCGGCCGCGCCTTTCCAGGCCGTGCTCAGATGCCAGCTCACCCAGTTGGGTATGCCTTTGGAGTTATTATAGGAAAGCGCGAACTCGGGTTTCACCATCAGGTAATTGTTGGGGGTGGCAGTGTTGGTTTGTGCCCCGCTGGGGTTGCCCAAAGCCAGATTGTTGTCCATGGTGGCAGGTGCCACATATTCCTGGATATCGAAATTGTCGATATTAAGTCGGCCTCCGCTCATTTTCCGGACCTGAAAGCGAACGTTGCCGGTATTGGAGACAATGAATTGGATAGTTGCAAGCGTAGTAGAACTGACGGTGATGGTATTGCCTACTTTGGTCCATCCGGCCCCGCCGTTCAC
>CAZZLI010000168.1:0-4077 GCA_964655055.1 uncultured Ferruginibacter sp. | reverse complement strand
GCGCAACATTGTGGGAACGTCCCGAATTATATATCAACAGTTCACCGCTGTTCAAACTCAACAAAGTGACCACCCCGCTGGCCATCATGCACAACGATGCCGACGGCGCCGTACCCTGGTATCAGGGCATCGAACTTTTCACCGCGCTCCGGCGGCTGGGCAAATCGGTATGGATGCTGAACTATAATGGAGAAGCGCATAACCTGATGGAACGCAGAAACCGCAAAGACATACAGATCCGGGAGCAGCAGTTCTTTGACTGGCTGTTGAAAAACGAAAAACCTGCAAGGTGGCTGACCGATGGTGTTCCGGCCTTGTACAAGGGGAGAGAGTGGGGACTTTAAACGCACGTCGTATTACAAGTTTACCATCCATCTGTTAAAAGTGCAAAAAGCCAGGTTACTTTTCAGCCCGGGAGGAATCAAACATAAATCTATTTTATGCAACGCTTCCTCATCATCATCTGTACTGCCCTGCTCTTGGATAGTTGTGAACCCGCCGCTACGTTCAACGAACCCCAGCCAGCGAAATCAACTCCTTTATCATCGTTCCCGGATAAAATTCAGGGACGCTATATTTCTGAAGACCGGGCTTCCACCATCATCATATCCGGCGATAAGCTCTTACGGGAATATGACTTCGATATCAGGAAACATAAGGATAGTCTTGCCCCCTCCGAGAAGCTGGAAGGCAACATTTTGGTTGACCAAACTCAAGGAAACAAAACCCCTGTTTACCTTGAAGGCGATACCCTGGTGCAGCATATCCATGAAACAGACACGTTGTTTACCATTGGGGAGCATCAGCTGCTTACAACCTTCAAGGGTTATCATTTCCTCAACTACCGGCATGAGGATGGCAATTGGGAAGTACGGAAACTCTGGCTGAAAAAGGGTATGCTCACCCTCGCCGTCGTTTCGAAGGATGAAGACCTCGGCAAACTCAGGGAAATCACCGGAACTCCGGAAGATACCGCCAGCTCAAGTTTTACGCTTACGCGCAGACAGTTCAAAGCATTCGTAAAGCAGGACGGCTTTTCAGCGGGCGAGCGGTTCACCCGAATAGGTTCCCATTAGTCATTATGCTGTAACTTGCTGTTGCCCTGAACCCAGTCGTTGTTTATTGCAACAGTCGTCCCATGCCGGAACCCAAATCAATCCAAGTCCCGATTCCCAGAAAAGAGATTCCTCCTTCCTTGCCTGCAGTTGACTGTGCATTATTGAACCTGCATACCGTACAGTTTTCACTGTTGCTCTTTTTCCTGCTGCTCTTTTCCGGACCCCTGAATGCGCAAAACCCTACCCTGCGTTTTTCGGTATCTGACGAAGAAGGCCGCAGGCTTCCCAATGCCAGCATCGCCATCAATCGCAGTACGTTGAAAACAGACAGTGCCGGAGCAGCGGTTAGAACCCTGCCGGCGGGTAAATATTTTATCCAGGTAAGTTCGGCGAACCACTACCCTACAGGCTTTCAGCTACAGCTCGAGCGTGATACCGTATTCAATATTTCACTCAGGATGCGGCAGAGTATGCTCAGCCAGGTCGTGGTGTACGGAAGCCGGCAACTGAACCGCAACCAGATGGGCGTGTTCACCCTAAGCAGCACCCAGCTTAAAAAGCTGCCTGTGCTTCTCGGCGAAATCGATCCGCTGAAAACCATGACCCTGCTGCCCGGAATCAAAAGTGGCGGAGAGGCCAGTGCCGGCATCTATGTGCGTGGCGGCGGTCCCGACCAGAACCTCGTCCTGCTCGATGGCATTCCGGTCTATAACCCCAACCATCTGCTCGGTTTTTTCAGCATCTTCAACGGCGAGGCCATCAAACAGGTGGACGTTATCAAAGGCAATATGCCTGCCGAATTTGGCGGAAGGCTGAGCAGTGTGATCACCATCGATACCCGCGACGGGAACAGCGACAGCATCAGTGGCAGTGGCGGCATCGGAATCATTGCCTCAAGGATACGGATTGAAGGGCCGATACAAAAAAAGAAATCTTCCTTCATGTTCAGTGCCCGGCGAACCTATGTCGACCAGCTTGCCGGGCTGCTTGCACCCAGGCAAATCGGCAGCAACCGATACTATTTCTATGACCTGAATGCCGGCGCATCCTTCACCCTCAATGAACGCAACAAACTCCGCCTCACCTTCTATACCGGCCGCGATGATTTTAATTTCGTGAACAACAATGACGGACGCACCAGCAGCTTCAACACCCAATGGGGCAATATGCTGGCCGGACTCAGCTGGATGCAGCAGATCAGGCCCAACCTCCGCCAGCAAACCACCATCGCTTACAACCAGTTTGAACTCGATAGCCGGTTCGGTTTCGGCACGGTGCAGTTCCTGTTCACCTCAGGGCTGCGGGATGTACAAGGGAAAACCGACTGGCAGTGGGACTACAACCGCTGGATGAAACTGAAATGGGGGGCACAATGGATTGCCCACCGGTTCACACCAGGGGCAGGCGGCGTTACCACAGGCGTCCAGGAATTCAAATCCAAACTGGAGAACCGTTATGCGCAGGAAGCGGCAGGCTATCTTTCTGCAGATATCCACATCACCCGTTCCCTGAACCTGATTGCGGGTATCCGTTACAGTTATTTCAACCAGACCGGACCAACGAATTTCGTGGAGTACGGATCGGACGGGATTCCTACAGGAAATGTACTTCGCTACGACAAGGGACAAAGCATCGCCGCCTACCATTATCCCGAGCCCCGGTTGAATCTGCTGTACCGCATATCGGAAAAGGCATCGCTGAAAGCGGCCTATACACGCTCGGCACAATATATCCATCTGGCCACAACCAGCAGCGCCACCTTTCCCAGCGACCTGTGGATACCCAGCAGCCGCGATGTGAAACCTGCACTGGCGCGGCAGTTCGCCCTGGGTTATTATGATGCGTTGGGAAACAAGGGGTATGAGTTCAGCGTGGAAACCTATTACAAGGAAATGACCAATCAGATCGAATTCAAACCCGGAGCACGTCTGCTGCTCAACCAGAATCTGGAGGGCGAAATGATTTTCGGCAGCGGCAAGGCCTACGGCATAGAGTTCCTGTTCCAGAAAAGACGGGGGAATCTGACCGGATGGATCGGTTATACGCTGAGCAGGGCCGAACGCCGCTTTGAACAGCTGAACGGCGGCAAATCCTTTGCATACCGTTACGACCGCACCCACGACATCAGCGTGGTGGCCAACTACACCATCAACAGAAAATGGGAAGCCTCCGCCGTGTTTGTCTACGGAACAGGCAATGCGCTCACACTTCCATCAGGCCGGTACAGCTACAATCTGGGTTTTGACGGGGAGGAACGGAGGCTGATCTTCACCAACATCAACCAGTATGCGGACATCAACAGTTACCGCATGCCTGCCAACCACCGTCTCGATGTGGCATTCACCTACACCCCCAAACCTGAAAGCATCAAAAAATTCAAAAGCAAATGGCAGTTCAGCCTCTACAATCTATATAACCGGTACAACCCGTTCTTCATTTACCTCGATGTGAATGAAGATAACCAGACCATCCAGGGAAAAAAAGTTTACCTCTTCCCCATTGTTCCGGGCATCAGCTGGAATTTCAGTTTTTGAGAAAATCCGAAAACAGCGCAAAAACAACAATGAAAACTCAAGCCTTAATCAAGGAGAAGAGCAAATCGCTTACCGGCAAGCAGCTGCTCGGATTGCTGCTGCCCATCCTATTGGGTAGTTGCGAAAAAGACATCGACATCCGGCTTGCACCCAATAAACCGCTGCTTGTTGTGGAGGCCTATATCAACAATGTTTTTCCGCAGTACAATTATGTGGCGCTGAGCCGGAGCCAGTCGTTCTTTGCGCCCGATGTGCAGGGCATACCCGTATCGCTTGCCCGTGTAACCATCACCCGGGGGCAACGGCAGTCATCCGGAAACATCGAATGGGATACGGCAACCCGCGTGCAACTTATTGAATCGGACAACACAGGGCTACCCTCCGGTTTCAACACCGGCGTCTATCTTGATCCCCGATTGTTCACCCGCCCCGACAGCGCCCTGCTTGGAAAAATCGGTTATGACTATCTGCTGGAAATAGAATCC
>CAZZLI010000167.1:0-4134 GCA_964655055.1 uncultured Ferruginibacter sp. | reverse complement strand
TGTGGCTCAGGTACCAAGAGCAGAAGGGTGTACGGCTCAAACTCGGTTACTGCCCAAGGGCCTCTGGGCCTGCTGAACATCGATTTTTAATTGATTTTCAACACCTTAAAAAATTTAATATTTTTTTTGGATTTCAAACTTTTGCAATATACATTTGCTACTCGATACGTTACCCTAGGAACCCCACTCCCCCAAAAAAAATAACAACTCACAGATTTGAGCCCTTTGCTCAACGTATGTGAACTGACCAGCGTTCGTCAGGTATTCTATACCTCAGGAATGCCAGGGTCGTAGTTTCCAATATTCCGAAAATCCTGGCCGGTGCATGCCTGCTTGCACACTTCCATTTATTTTCCTTCATGAAGAACATGAAAATCTGTCCGCCATTAAAGACAGGAAAATCTGTTAACTAAAAAAATTTTAAATGAAAAAGCAGCAATCGGGCAATCGCCCGAAAAACCAAATGCGCTTAGGGGGATTGGGTACAACCCACCCTTTAAGAAAACTCTTGCTCTTCGTGGCCTTGTTAGCCGGTTTGGGGCAAACGGGTTATTCCCAGGTACAGTACTCTGGTACTGCCAATTACAGCCTGCGGAAGGTGGTACCCGGATACACTGGAAACGCGGTCCAGGTGCGCAGGTCTTCTGACAATGCCACTGCCGATATCGGGTTCACGCCTGCCGGTGCGCTGGATGTTGATGCGCTGAATACATTTGTCCTGGCTTCCAACCCGCTGGGCAGGCTTTCAGTGAATGCGGCCGTTTCCTACAGTTTACGGAAAATGAGAAGCACCTATGCGGGCAGCGCCATTCAGGTAAGGAGAAGCAGCGACAATGCCACGCTTGACATCGGCTTTACCGCAGCGGGCGATCTGGATACCGTTGCCCTGAAAGCTTTTGTAGGTGCCGGTAACAGCGGCTTTGTAGCCCTTTGGTACGACCAAAGCGGCAACGGAATTCATGTTTCGCAGCCTGCCGCCGCCAATCAGCCCCGGATTGTAAACGCCGGACTTGTGGACCGGAAGAACGGAGCTCCTGCGCTGGTGTTTGACGGGGTGAACGACTTTTTCACCACGAATTCCTTTTCAAATACCGGGTTCACCGGTTTTACAGCCAACATACTGGCTTCTTGGACCACCGTCGGTTCTTCCATTGGCAACATACAGACCTTGTTTGACAATGACCACACGTGTTCATTTGGTTTCAACATGCAGGACCGTCCTGATTACACAAACAAGCCGATTACGATGGGCCTTGGTAACAGCGGCGCATGCAGGGCCACCAACGATGTGATAAATACAGGAAACGGCTCGTTGCGAATCCTCTCCTATGTAAACAATACGACCCGTGGAAACGGTTACCGGGACGGAACCCTTTTTGCTTCGGACGCATGGAGGGGTACTTACGCGATCGGAACACGGTTTACGATCGGAGCCTGGCATAACCGCGGAAATGTAACCCGCTTTACCAAGGGCACCATTTCGGAACTCAGCATCTTCAAGTCAGCGCTTTCGAATACGGATCTGCAAACTTTGGAGTCGAGCCAATCCATGTATTATAAGGTTGCCGCAGGTTCTATCCTGGGCTCCAACCCGCTTACCAGGCTTTCAGCGAATTCGGCCGTTGCCTATAGTTTAAGGAGAATGCTGAGCACCTATACGGGCAGCGCCATTCAGGTAAGGAGAAGCAGCGACAATGCCACCCGCGACATCGGCTTTACCGCGGCGGGTGATCTGGATACCGTTGCCCTGAAAGCTTTTGTCGGTTTCGGCAATAGCGGATTCGTAAGCGTATGGTACGACCAGAGCGGAAACGGAATTCATGTTTCGCAGCCAACTGCCGCCAATCAGCCCCGCATTGTGAATGCCGGACTTGTTGACCGGAAGAACGGAGCTCCTGCGCTTGTGTTTGACGGGCAGAACGACTTTTTCACCACGAATTCCTTTTCAAATACCGGGTTCACCGGCTTCACGTCCAACATAATGGCCGCATGGACCACCGTTGGATCTTCCATTGGGAACATACAGACCTTGTTTGACAATGACCACTCCTGCACATTTGGTTTCAACATGCAGGACAGGCCCGATATTCCAAACAAGCCGGTTACTATGGGTCTTGCCAATAGCGGCGCATGCAGGGCCACCACCGATGTGATAAACACCGGAAACGGCTCAATGCGGATCCTGTCCTATGTCAACAACACAACCACTGGAAGTGGTTACCGCGACGGAACCCTTTTTGTTTCAGACGCATGGAGCGGTACTTACGCGATCGGAACCCGTTTCGCCGTCGGTGCCTGGTATAACCGCGGACGTGTATCGCGCTTTACCAAGGGCAACATATCGGAATTGACTGTCTTCAAATCGGCGCTTTCAAATACCGATCGGGAAGCCCTGGAGTCGAGCCAATCATCTTATTATCAGGTGGCAAGTCCTTTTTCTGGCGGCACATCCGCTGCTGCACCCAGTGCTTTTGTAACGACCTGGTACGACCAAAGCGGAAACGGAAGGCATGTCACCAATGCCACTCCTTCGCGCCAGCCGCAGATCATGAATGCAGGTATGCTGTATAACAGTCTAAACGGCAATCCTTCTATTTATTTCAACGGAGGTGGCCGATACCTGGCTCATCCTTTCGTATTGACCACCCAACCGGTAAGTACCTCATGCATCTTCAATGCCATTTCCCTGGCCAAACCCGGAGGCGAGTTGTTTGGATGGGGCAACAACAGTGGCCGTGGTAAAAGGTATGGCTGTTTTTTTGCCAGCACAAGCGATACCCATGGCGGCTTTGGTGTTGAAAATCTGAATGCAGCGCAGCTTACCAGCTCACCGTTGAACGTAAATAACTGGTATGTTTCATCCCAGGTGCTGCCCGGTGCCAACCTGCCCGGTTTGCAACAGTGGATAAACGGAAGCAGCCAAGCCATGTCATCAATCAATGCGCAGACACCGATGAACATCACATCCGGCGAGTTTGCCATAGGTACTGTGCCGGTTGCACGTGTTCAGGGACATAACGGTTACATGCCGGAAATGAGCTACTATGCCCAGCAGTTGTCGAATACCCGGAGGATTTTGATCGAAAGCGATCAGGCCGCCTATTACAACCTCGGCATTGCAAACATCAAATATGCACCTCCGGCCTCCCGCAGCCATATCCACTATGTGAATGGTGTGGGAAGAGAGAGCGCAACGGACAAGGTTTCAGAAACCAGCCAGTCGGCCGGTATGGGCTTTATGATCGGAACAGATGCTGCAGGCTACCTCAAAGACAACGGTGATTACCTTACCTGTGGAATGAGCAGCCCTGTTGCCGCTTCAACAACCGGTTCAGATCTGCCGTCAACAGTCACCCAGCGCTGGCTGAATGACTGGTATCTAAACAAGACGGATGTGGGTGCCAACAACGGACAAGTGACCGTTTACTTTGATTTCAGCGATTACGGAATCGGCAGCCTGCCCGGAAATGCCAGCAAGTATGTATTGTTGGTTAGAAACTCCCCTTCAGGCGACTTCGCCCTGGTAAGCGGAGCTACGGCCAGTGTGGCCGGCGATCAGGTACGGTTTTCTGTGGACGCATCCAGTCTCAATGACGGCAATTATTACACACTCGGTATCATGGATGCAACCACGCGTCAGACTCAGGCCAGGCCGTTGTCATCGACAGGGTCATGCGAAGGATGCAAGGATAAGACATTCAAAGGGCTGAATGTGTATCCCAACCCGGTAAGCAGCGAACTGACCGTTGAATTACCTGGAAATACGGAAATCGTGAACCTTGAGATCTTCAGTTCGACAGGTGCCGTTGTGTACAAGGGAAATTTTAAACAAAAGAAAACGATGCTGGTATCGAGTTTCCCATCCGGCATTTATCTGATCAAAGTTTCAAATGAGAACGCTTCCGAATTCAAACGGATAATAAAGAAATAGGAAGATCCGGCAACTTGAGCGGTGGCCTTGGTCGGCGCATTTACCGGCAGACCGGCAGGAGTGATTCCTGCCGGTCTTTTTTGTGTGTCCCTTCCCAGCCGGGTCTCCACGATGGCACCTGCGGTTGGGCCTTGGGACCCGGCAGGTTTGTTCAAAGTTCAATGTTCAAAGTTCAATGTTCAAAGTTCAATGTTCAAAGTTCA
>CAZZLI010000166.1:0-4227 GCA_964655055.1 uncultured Ferruginibacter sp. | reverse complement strand
ATAAGGTGGAATTGCAGCTTTTTTTCAAGGGTAATCCTTGCCGCTACCTGAAATGCCAAGCTCCGGGGAATAGGCTAGCGATAGCTTTCCGCACATGGAAAATGAGGAATTTTTTTTGCCCCTTTCCCTTTATCTTGCTGCCGTAAAATCAATCTATGCAATACAACAAATTGGTATCCATCACCGGTTACAGCGGGCTGTTTGAACTGATTTCCTCCAAAGCCGACGGAGGCATCGTTCGTTCGCTGGAAGACAATACCACCCGTTTTGTCAGCACCCGGGTGCACCAGTTCTCCCATATCGAGAGTGTGGAGGTATATACTGTAAAGGAAAACGTGAATCTGGCCGACGTGTTTACCGCTATGAAGAGCAGCAGTGAAAAACTTCCCGACGCCAACGATGCGGCTGCAGTGAAGTCCTATTTGTCAAGAGTTTACCCCGAAATGGATTTTGGCCGTGTATACGGAAGCGACATGAAGAAAATGGTAAAATGGTTCGCCCAGCTTCAAAAGCATCAGGTGGAGATTGTACGTTCTGAAAATACCCTTGAATCAGAGGGTCCTGTTCATGAACAGGCAGCCAACAAGCCCAAGGCCGCCGAATCCAAATCGGTGAGTACGCGTACGGCTCCTCCCAAGAAGATCAACACGCCCCGCAAAATGGCCTGATGCCATGGCCTATTCAGCAACCCTGCACAAAACTGTACGAAGGCTATTGCCCGAAGACTTCCGGCTGACGGACTGGGCTTCATTGTCTCCCTATTTCGATAAGCTGTTGCAGGCCGAAATCAATACGGTGGAGGCGCTTGAAAACTGGCTTTTGCAGTTAAGCGAACTGGAAGCGGTGGTGGGTGAAGAGGCCTGCTGGCGGCAGATCCGCATGACCTGCGATACGCAGAACAAAACGCTGGAAGAAGCATTCGCCTATTATTGCCGCGAAATACAACCCCATGTGCAGGCAGCAGCCGACGCGTTGAACCGGAAGCTGGTCAACCATCCGCTTGTTTCTAAACTTGATGCGGGAAAATACAGTACCTATCTGCGCAACATCCGCAAGAACATCGAGCTGTTCCGTGAACAAAACATTCCCTTACAGGCCGAGTTGTCGGTACTGGAACAGCAGTATGGCGCCATCAGCGGCCGGATGACGGTAACCGTGGAGGGAAAAGAATTCACGCTTCAACAGGCTGCCAAATTCCTGGAACATGAAGACCGGGGCAAGCGCGAAGAAGTGTACCGTAAAATCAATGAACGGCGGTTGCAGGACAGCGATACGCTGAATGAATTGTTCAACCGGCTGCGCGCGCAACGGACTTCGATTGCCGCCAATGCGGGATTTGAATCCTATACCGATTACCGTTTCCGCGAGCTTGGCCGCTTTGATTATACGCCCAATGATTGCAGGCTTTTCCATGAAGCCGTGCGTACTGAAGTGGTTCCGTTGGTGGCTGATATTTACAGGAGAAAACGCGAAAGGCTTGGACTGGATATGTTGCGGCCCTGGGATCTTGAGGCGCAAATTCCCGGAACCGCCCCGCTTCGTCCCTTCCGTCAAAGCGAGGAACTGATTGAAAAAACCATCCGGTGCTTTACAGCCCTTCGTCCTTTTTTCGGCGAATGCATCTCTACTATGCGGGGCATGAAGCACCTCGACCTGGAAAGCCGGCAGGGCAAGGCGCCCGGCGGCTATAACTGCCCGCTTCCGGAAAGCGGGGCACCGTTCATTTTCATGAATGCCGCCGGGCAGATGCAGGATCTGGTAACCATGGTGCATGAAGGCGGGCATGCGGTGCATTCCTTTCTTGCGCATCCGCTGGCGCTTACCGGGTTCAAGGAATACCCGATGGAGATAGCCGAAGTGGCCAGCATGTCGATGGAACTATTTAGCATGGCGCATTGGGATATTTTTTTTCAGGAGGCTTCCGATTGCCGTCGGGCGGCCATCCATCTGCTTGAACGCATCATCACACTGTTTCCCTGGATTGCGCTGATCGACAAGTTCCAGCACTGGATTTATGCGCATCCGCAACATACCGATACGCAACGCTCCGAACAATGGATGGCGCTGTTGCAGGAATACAGCGAAGGCGTGGTTGATTATTCGGGGCTCGATACCTACCGGGCCAACAGCTGGCAGAAGCAGTTGCATCTTTTTGAAGTGCCTTTTTATTACATAGAGTACGGCATCGCGCAACTGGGTGCCATCGGCATGTGGATGCAGTTCAAAGAAGACCGGGAGGCCGCACTCGACAACTATTGCAGGGCCCTGAGTTTGGGCGGCACGGCTACTTTGCCCGAGCTGTTCAAGGCAGCAGGACTTTCCTTCGATTTTTCAGCGGACACCATCCGCAAGCTGATGTGTTTTGTGCGTGAGGAGCTGGAGGCCCTGGAAGCGGCGGGTTGAAATCAGGATTTTTTCATCGGCTTGCAGGCACCGCAGATTCCCTTCACCACCATTTCGGCCTTGACCGGTGTGAACTGCCGCGGCAGCCTGACCTGCGGTATTTTAACTTCCTCCATACAGGTGGTTTTTCCGCAGGATTCGCAGAGAAAGTGCACATGGTCGTCGTAATGATGACCCGAAGCGCAGTTGTCCTTGCACAGAGCATAAAGCAAGGTATTGTCGGTAGTTGGAATCTGGTGGATGATGCCTTTTTCCACGAAGACCTGCAAGGTACGGTAAACCGTTACCCGGTCGAGCTGCTGCCGGGTTTTCTGTTCGATATCGGCATGGGCCAGGGCACCTTCGCTATGCAGGAACAGGTTCAGAATCTTCTTCCGGCTGTCGGTGATGCTGAGTTTGTTTTTTTTGAGGAGCTCCATGGCGCGGTCATGTATTTTTTTGGCGGCAACCTACTTCAGTGAGCGGTTCGACACCGGTTCGTTGAGCAGGGCCTTGATATGCCGCAACAGATCCTGCACCTCCTGTTCCTTGAGCCCATCATAGACCCCGCGCACCCGCGATTGTTTGTCGACCAGTGCGAAAAGCTGGGTATGGATGAACTGGTCTTCCACCCGCTGCGTGGTGTCCTGCCGGTTATTGTCGATGATGTATCCGTGGCGGGCCAGTCCATAAAGGGTTTTTTTGTCGCCGGTCAGGAAAAGCCAGTTCCCCGGCTGTTCCGGGCCCGTTCCCGATGTATCGGGAATCAGCTCATAATTGCCTTTTTCCTGTTTCACCAGCTTGCCGTTCATCACCGAGCGGGCATAGCGCCGCAGAACGGGCACGCTGTCGGTTTCGGGCATACAGGTGTGGGAAAGGATCAGGAAATCCTGTTCAGTCCTGTATGCATCATAGACCCGTCGCATGTTGGTATTCATTTTCGGGCAGATGCCTTTGCAGGTGGTGAAGAAATATTCCGCTACCACCACCTTGCCCTCGATGTCGCGCTCCGAGAGGGTACGTCCGAACTGGTCGGTGAGCGAAAATGGACCGAGGTTGTTGTTGATGACGGGAAGTCCAGACTGGCGGATGCCCGTTTGGGTAAATACGAAAAAATAATACCCGGCCAGCAACAGGGCGAAAAAACCCAGGTAGATGGCCCAATTCTTTTTCATCGGTTCACTTTCTGCAAAAATACAATGGCCGGTTTGTTTGGTAGTGAAAAGCTTTAGCGCACTGCACGGGGTACTTCAGCAATTTGCAACAAGCTTGCAATTCCCTAATTTCGCCCTCATGGCAGTCAAGCTGAACTGGGACATGATGGGCATCGCCACTTCGGTGGCCTGCGCCATACATTGTGCGTTGCTGCCTGTGCTGGTGAGCAGCCTGCCCCTTATGGGTATCGACCTGGTCAGCAATCCCTATTTCGAGTGGGGCATGATTGCCCTGGCTTTTTTTGTGGGCATCTATTCCCTGCTGCATGGTTACCGAACCCATCACCATTCTATACATCCCGTACTGCTTTTCACTGTGGGATTCCTTTTTCTGTTGCTCAAGCAGGTCTTCCATGCTCACTCGGTATGGTTTCTGTTGCCTGCGGTTGTACTTATAATTAGTGCCCATTACATCAATTTTACGCTTTGCCGCAAGAGCAGGTGTGCTTCCCATCATCACAGGCACTAAGCGTGCTGGGTGTTATGTGTTAATTTTTGAAAGAAGTGTTTTCTGGCTCAGGTCTCCCGAGCCGTTCAGCTTCGTTACTCTTGTTTCAAGCAAAGGCGCGAATCAACTAAAATCAAGCCACAAAGGCGACCCTGATTTTTTTTCGCTCTTTTATCTGTTCAG
>CAZZLI010000165.1:0-4258 GCA_964655055.1 uncultured Ferruginibacter sp. | reverse complement strand
GTTGCTGCACCATGGGGTAATCGCAGATATGTATGCCCACTTCGGGCACTTCGAGTATATTTTCGAGCGTATGCTTGATTGTATTGTTGCGTACCCTTCGGGCCGGTGAAAATATCACCACCGGAGGATTAGAAGAAAACAAATTGAAAAAGGAAAAGGGGCTGAGGTTTACTTGCCCGTTGTTGTCAATGGTGGAAGCCAAACAGATGGGCCTTGGGGCAATGGCGTGTTGGAGCCAGGCCATGCGGTCGGGTATTGAGCAGGTAGAGAGGTCGATGAGCATGGAAAAACGAAGTTAAGTTAGAAATCGTCCATGCGGCTATTTCCGATGCATGCAGAATTATTTGGAATCCGATTCCAGATTTTTCCATATTTTTAATCATGATTCAGCGCCAGGCCAAAGAAAAATTGAAGGCGCTTGCGGCGACCTTCAAAGCGGTAGCGGTAACCGGTGCAAGACAAACGGGCAAGACCACGCTGGTAAAACAGGCGTTTAAAAAAAAGCCATACGTATCGCTGGAAAATCCAGATACCCGCCGGTTTGCCTTGGAGGATCCGCGCGGATTCCTGGCCACTTACCGCAAGGGCGCCATTTTGGACGAAGTGCAGCGAACGCCGGAACTTTTTTCCTATTTGCAGGAAATTCTCGACCAATCAAAAGAAAAAGGGCTGTTTATCCTAACAGGCTCGAATAATTTTCTGTTGCAACAGACGATCGCCCAAACACTGGCCGGACGGATTGCTACGCTTCACCTCTTGCCCTTCTCACTCTATGAACTCAGTAAGGCAAAGCTCTTGCCTTCCGATGACAAGGAGCTGATGCTGAAAGGTTTTTATCCGCCTGTGTACGATCAGGCCATCCATCCAACCGAGTGGTGTTCGAATTATATCCGTACCTACGTTGAAAAAGATGTCAGGCAAATAAAAAACATTACGGACCTGATCACCTTTGAACGTTTTCTTCATTTGCTCGCGGGCCGATCGGGCCAGGAAATCAATTACAGCGCCCTGGCTGTAGAAGTGGGGGTAGATGTGAAAACAATCCAGTCGTGGGTGGGCATCCTGGAAAGCAGTTTCATTGTTTATCTGCTACGACCACACCACAAAAACTTTAATAAAACGATAGTCAAACGGCCGAAACTCTACTTCTATGACCCGGCGATTGTCTGTTATCTCCTGGGCATCAGGAATGCCGGTCATTTACAGGCCCATCCATTGAACGGTGCAATTTTTGAGGGAATGGTAATCACGGAGATGGTCAAAGAACGAAGAAATGCGGGAATGGATATCAATTTGTTTTACTGGAGAGATAAAACCGGCCATGAAATTGACGTCGTTATTGACAATGGCGATTCGTTGTTGCCCATTGAAATCAAATCAGGCAAAACAATCAATGCGGAATTTTTCAGAAACCTGGATTACTGGCAATCGCTAAGCGGCACAAGAAAATCAGCGTTGTTGTATGCAGGTACGGCACATCAAAAGCGCAGCGACGGGAAGGAAATCTTAAACTGGCGTTTCTTTGATAAAATAGCTCCCTCGAAATCTCAGGCGTAACAACGAGTATTTAATCGGACAATCGGCTGTTGGTTTTGTATTTTATGAGCGGAAGCTCTGCCGCAGGCGTTTATTTTGATATTTCGGCGGAAAGTATTCCATTTTTTGAGGGTGGCCGGATTTTATTATGGTCCAAAGTATACCAGTTTCCACGCTAGCATCTGACAATACGGCACAATGTATACCACTTCAGAGGGGGTAATCGCTTGTTGGAGCCAGGCCATCCGTTCGGGTATTGAGCAGGTGGAGAGGTTGATGAGCATGGGCATATAATTTCAGTAGTTTCTCCTGAGGAATTGTAACAGCCGGCAGGGCATCAATAATTCTTGCAAAAAATAAGGACGAAATTATCCGGAAATCATTTCAATCAAACTTAGAATTAAAGATCACAAAACAAGAACAAAATGATTGAACTGAAGTTGCCATTCTCCGGAAATTACCCCACTCACTCCTCCCGGATCTGTCCGTTGTCTTCCACCCGCAGGGTGACCCATTCATAACGCTGCTTCTCGACCACGTTGCGGATGCTTTGCTGCAGGCGCTTGTCGGTACTGCCCTTTTCCTTGTCCATCAGAATGAGGTTTTTCATCTGCCCTGTCTTCATACCGTTGAACACGATGAAGTCGACCGGATGAAACAGCACTTTGGCATCATCGGGATTGAGTTTCAGCGGCCGGAAGGTCTTGTCGATTTTCCTTATGACCTTGTCGGCCTCGCGGCGTCCGGCCTGTCGGGCATTTTCGCGAATGCCTTCCTCGCGCTCATCCAGTTTTTCAGCAGCCCGGTCGATGCGGCCCTGTGCTGCTTCAATCTGCTGCAGCCAGTCGGGCTCGGGCTTCTTCTTGTCGTAGATATGGCATTCGCTGAGGCGGAAAACCTGGCCGCTGTGCGGGCATACACCGAAAATCTGTCGCTGCAGGCGGAAGAATTCGATAAGCTGGTTGCTGTTCATGCTGCGTACCGGTTGAATGAAAGACCTAGTAGGTTTGGAATTTCAGTTTTTTCTGTTCAATCAGGTTTTTGATTTCCTTCTGCGTGTTCTTAAGCCGGGCGGCACCGGTTTTGATGTCGGTGAA
Source organism: uncultured Ferruginibacter sp. (assembly GCA_964655055.1). GTDB lineage: Bacteria > Bacteroidota > Bacteroidia > Chitinophagales > Chitinophagaceae > Ferruginibacter. Next base: position 1,625 of record CAZZLI010000165.1, on the reverse strand, counting down.
GATGATCCGGTTCACGGTTCCGGACTTGTTGAGCCCTTCAAAAATCACATAGTCGATGGGATCGAAAAGGGAGCGGCAATCGTTGTGCGCAAACGGAAAATGGTCGAAGGCGGGGGCGATGCGCTCCAGGATGAAACCCACATTCACCGCTTTGGCCGTGGTTTTCGGACGGGTTTTCATCTGGCGCTCGCGTTCCTTGAGTTCGGCACGCTGATCCTTCAACCCTTGCAGCAATTCTGTGCGGGCAGCGGCCCCCGATTCGGAAAAATCATCGAGATAAAAAAGATCGGCATCTTTCAACCTGATCTCTTCTCCGCAGCCGCAGGGGCAGGCGCAATAGAAATTTCCTGACGAAACGGATTCAATGATTTCGGCGGCGGCTTTTGCATTGTTGCTTTTCATGTGTGCAGGGAGGCGGAAATTCCACCTGTTGTTTTGGCGTGGTTGTTTAGGGCATTTTTTTCAGCGCCAGGATGGAAAAATCGCTTTCATCGCGCACCATGGTATTGGAGAGGGTACCCAATCCGTCGATGCGCATGTCAACAACATCGCCGGGCTGCAGCCATTGCTCCTGATAATCGGGATTGTTGAGTTTACCCGTACCGTTCAGTTCCAGGAAGCAGCCCGTGCCCACGGTACCGCTGCCGATCACATCGCCGGGGAAGAGTTGCACGCCATAACTGCAGCGCTCGACAATTTCGGCGAAGGTCCAGTCCATATCGCCCAGATTGCCGCGGCTCACTTCCACACCATTCACGCTGCAGGTCATGTTCAGGTTCCAGGCTTTTCCGGTATGGCCGGGCTTGCAGTTCGTTTCATAAGATTGCAACTCGTCGAGTGTTACCAGCATGGGGCCGATGGCGGTGGCGAAATCCTTACCCTTGGCAGGGCCCAGGTTCAGCAGCATTTCCTCCATCTGCAAACGGCGGGCACTCATATCGTTCATGATCATCAGGCCGCCGATGTACTCATCGGCCTGTGCGGCGGGGATGTTGCGCCCTTCCCGGCAGATGACGATGGCGGCCTCCAGCTCGAAATCGAGTTTTTCGAAATGGTCGGGCATGCATATAATATCGCCGGGGCCCTGTATGCTGTTGTGGTTGGTGAAGTAAAAAATAGGATACTGGTCGAACTCGGGTATCATGTCGACCTTTCGGTTTCTCCGAGCAGCCGCCACATGCTGCCGGAACGCATATCCGTCGCGGCAACTGGTGGGATGCGGCACGGGCGCCAGCAGGGTCACCGCATCGGTTGTAAGTGCGGAATAAGCCCGGCTGCTTCCTGAAAGCACCTGCTGTTCGGCAGCTTTGGCCAGCGGGAACACATGATCCCAGTAGTTAAGGAACATGGCCATGCTGATGGGCAGGTCGGGGTGCAGGGCATCGGTATCATAGAGCTTGCCGTTGATCAGCAGCGCCAGTTGCATGTCATCGTTCTTCAGGTAGGTAACCAGTTTCATAATTCCTTAATTTCAATGTTCGTGTTTCCTTTTTTTCAAAAGTATCGAAATTGGCGATTGCTTTCGTCCGAAGTCATAAGGACGACAACTTAGGTTATCTTTTCTAACAGAACCTTATCAACAAATGGCATATCCTTTGCCTTATTTAAATGGAAGAACATGCAAT
>CAZZLI010000164.1:0-4262 GCA_964655055.1 uncultured Ferruginibacter sp. | reverse complement strand
CCGTATAATACCGATGTGATAGCGATTTGGGCCAATGATATTGGTCCATTACAGATATGCAATCGGTATGATATGCCGGTATGATGATTGGAATCATCGGTCTTGCTGCCCTTCCGCTGCGAGGGCAGCTGTTCTTTTTTCGGAAAAAACTTTACATTCGCCTCCAATCAACCAAAATAAAACAATATGAGAAAGATGAATGCTTTGGCCGCCGTGGCGGTGATTTTTTTGCTCAATGCCTGCGCACCCTCCGTCCAGTCCGACGGGGTATGGGTCAACAAGGAAAAGATCCAGGGCAAATCCTTCAAGAAGATTTTCATTGTGGTGATGAGCGACAATATAGAGGCACGCTCGCGCCTGGAAACCGACCTTGCCGATGCCGCCATCGCCCGCGGATATGAAGCGGTAAAGAGCATAGATGTGATGCCGCCCTCGCTGACTGATAACAAGAAGCCCACCAAGGAGGATGTGGTGTCCAAGGTGAAGGGTAGCGGATGTGATGCCGTGTTCATGTCTTCTCTGCTCCGTAAGGAAGAGGATGTACACTATGTGCCCGGCACAACCGCCTACACCATGATGCCTTACTACACCTGGAGCGGCAATTATTTCGGGTATTACAACAATTGGTATCCTACCGTGAGTAATCCGGGTTATTACCAGAAGGACAAAAGCTATTTCATGCAGAGCAACCTGTATGACGCCGCTACCGAAGAACTTTTGTGGTCGGTACAGTCGGAGGTTTTCAACCCCTCCTCACTGAGTAATTTCAGCCGCTCCTACATGGGATCCCTGGTTAAGCAACTCACCCGGGCCAACCTGCTGAAAAAGTAAGGTCAACGGGTGGATGGGGGGCTGATCAGACCTCACCCCGGGATTGAGAGGTCGGTGGATTAATTTTTTCCCGGAAAGTCCCGATTTTCCCCGTTTTGCACTACTTTGGCGCAAATTTTTAAACCAAAAACATTATTAACATGTCAGCAAATCTTTTAGACTCATTGACCGGGGTATTTACCAAAGAACTGATCGGTAAAGCCGCTTCTTCTCTCGGCGAAAGCGAGAGCAGTGTGTCAAAAGCAGTAACCGCGAGCATTCCCGCACTGCTTTCCAGTTTCATGAGTTCCTCTTCTTCCGACGGGGGCAGCAACCTCTTAAATGTAGCCAAGCAAGCCGCTTCCAGCGGAGTATTGGATAACCTGGGTGGCCTCTTCAGCGGCGGCAGTTCAACTTCGAGCATGGGTGGCAATCTGCTCTCCGGCCTGTTGGGCGGAAACAAACTCGGTGGCCTGGCCAGCCTGATTTCCGGATTCTCGGGGATGAAACAGAACAATGTAAGCTCCCTGTTGGGCAGCATTGCTCCTGTTGCACTTGGATTCCTCGGCAAGCATGCCATTTCCAACAATCTTTCCGCAGGCGGTCTGCTCAGCTTCCTGACTTCCCAGAAGTCGGCTATTAATGCAGCTGTTCCTTCAGGCCTGAATCTTTCCAGCGTATTCGATGGCGCTTCTTCCGTAGTGAATACCGCTGCCAACGAAGCCGGAAAAGCAGCCAACAACTGGCTGATGCCACTTCTGCTGGGTCTGCTGGCATTGGGCCTCGGCTGGTATTTCATGAAAGGATGCAACAAGAGCGCAGATGTTGTGGCTCCTGTGGTTGATTCCGCAACTACAACCGTAAGCAATGCTGTTGATACAGCAAAGAAGGCTATTACAGAAGCTTTCGAGAATATGAAAGTCAAGCTGGCCGGCGGTCTTGAACTGGACGCCCATAAAGGCGGTATTGAAGACAAGCTCGTTACCTTCCTGAACGATCCCGCTACCAAGGGCGGTAAGGATGTCTGGTTCGATTTCGACAATATCAATTTCGAACTCGGCAGTGCCAAGCTTACTGCAGAGAGCCAGGCCCAAATCAACAACATCGCGGCCATCATGAAGGCTTATCCCAAAACCATGATCAAGATCGGCGGATATACCGACAAGACCGGTGATTCCCTGGCCAACATCAAGCTCAGCAACGACCGCGCTGTTGCAGTTGATGCCGCCATCAAGGCCGCCGGTGTGGAAGCCAGCCGTCTGGCCAAGCCCGAAGGCTACGGCTCACAGTTTGCCACCGTTCCGGCTACCGCTTCCGATGAAGAGCGCCGGAAAGACCGCAGGATCGCCGTAGGTGTTCGTGAGAAATAATCTTCCGAAAACCGTCAAACGATAGTTTTTTAATCCGTACCCTTTCCTTTTAAAAAATACGACCATGCCCATTGTAAAAGTCATCGAGGTGATTTCCTCCTCCGAAAAAAGCATTGACGACGCCATGCACAAGGCCGTTGCCGAGGTTTCCAAAACCATCCGCAACATCGATTCGGTTTATGTGAAGGATATCAAGGCCCATGTGAAGGACGGCAAGATCACCACCTTCGGTATCGTCTGCAATATTTCCTTCCGGGTTGAATAGGTTTTGTTTCTCCTGAAGAAGTCCGCCGGAGAAGCCGCAGGATTTTCATGGTATATTTGGGTTAAATCAATCTCCATGGATATCCTCCGTCTTCTCCGGTTTTTATTTTCCCTGACCGCGTTCGCTTATCTGTTATCCGGATGTTCCGGCAATTCGGGAAAGGATCAGCCCGCTCCCCGTCCCGATACCGCCATCCTGCCCCAGGCGGTCAATGACATTTCGCTTCCCGGAGGATTCAGTGAACAACGCGAGCTCCGTTTCGACAGTTCTTCCATCAACACATTCATCAGCCGCTACCCGGCCTTCCGCAGTTTTGAACCCCGCCTCCGCCGGTTTTACCGCGGACGAAAATTCGCTTATGCCTGGTATGATGCCAGCGGCCTGATCGAACAGGCCTCTAACCTGCATAACAAGATCATCAACATCCGTGAGGAAGGCCTGCCGGTGAAATTGCTCTATGAGACGGAGTTTGACAGTACGATCGAACGGGCAGGAACCGCGGCAAACGCATTGCCCGACACCGAAACAGAACTGATGATTACCGCGCAGTACTTTTTTTATGCGCAGCATGTATGGACGGGCCTGGGCATGAAAGGCATGCAGGCGGTTGACTGGGATCTGCCTCACAAGAAGATCAGCCACGAGGCGCTGCTTGATTCCCTATTGGAAGTTCCCTCTTCACGCTTCATGAGTTCCGAACCGCAATTTCAGCAGTATGCCCTTCTGAAAGCCGCGTTGAAAAAATATGATGCGCTGGAAGACGCCGGAAAATGGGAAGAAATCCGACCCGATCGAACGGAGTATAAAAAAGGCGACAGCAGCCTTATCCTTGTTTCGATCCGCAAACGCCTTCATGCTCTGGGCGATCTTGCCGCCGATACGCTTTCCCCGCTTTTTGATGCCGGACTCGAAAAAGCGGTAATCAGTTTCCAGCAGCGTTTCGGCATCAAAGACGATGGTGCCATCAACGCAGCCGTGTTGAAGGCCTTGAATTACCCGCCAGGGAAGCGCATCGAACAGATCATCGTGAACATGGAACGCTGCCGCTGGTTACCCGTTTCCATCCGCGACAATTATATCGTCATCAATATTCCCGAATTCCGGTTTCATGCCTATGAAAACGACAGCCTGGCCTGGAGCATGAATGTTGTGGTTGGAACGGAGCTCAATAAAACAGCGGTATTCAACGGGCTGATCCAGACGGTGGTATTCAGCCCGTACTGGAATGTACCTTCCAGCATCCTGCAAAAGGAGACCTTGCCCGCCATTCGGCGTAATCCCAATTATCTGGCCCGTAACCATATGGAGTGGAACGGCAACAGCGTCCGTCAGAAACCGGGCCCCTGGAACGCTCTCGGTCGTGTGAAATTCCTTTTCCCAAACAGCCATAGCATTTATCTGCACGATACACAGGCGAAGAACCTTTTCGGGCTCGATAAACGGGCCTTCAGCCATGGATGCATCCGTGTTGCCGAACCCAAGCGGCTTGCCGAATACCTGTTGCGCTTCCAGCCCGAATGGACCAGCGATAAGATTGAAGAAGCGATGAACGCGGGTAAGGAGCAGTTCGTAAAAATCAGTAAACCCGTGCCGGTCTATATCGCCTACTTCACAGCCTGGGTTGACAGCAAGGGGCGGCTCAATTTCCGTGATGACGTGTACAAGCGCGACAGCCGGCTTGCTAAAATGCTTATTGATAATCCGGAACTCTAGGTCGTTTCGTAAAATTTAAAAAGGAGTGTTTTTTTAAAAACTGTTTCAAGAAAATTGTCAATCCGCTTCAATTTTCTTCATGAATTTCGCGCCGGAACGATAAT
>CAZZLI010000163.1:0-4511 GCA_964655055.1 uncultured Ferruginibacter sp. | reverse complement strand
AGGCGGCAGACGGAAAATAGCTTGCGTCATTTTCCGGAAGAAGCGGCCGCAGCGCCGACATCGGTACGCAGCCCGCCGGCTGTGGAGGCCAAAAAACGCTTGTGAGTGGAAGAAGGACAGCTATCAGGATACGATTATCTGAACCGGTGATCCCTCTAACTTCAGGACGTTAGCCTCTATTTTCTATTTGTTAACATCCTGGCAATCGGTATTACTGCAGCCGAAACGGAGAACCATCCGGAGAACAACTGCATCTATTACACACATTAGAACCCCGTTCCTGCTGCAGTATTTGTTTTCAGTCAGCGTACCGCTTTACGGGCACTGATCTCAGTCTGTGCCTTCTGATAATCAACGGTACCCGAAAAACCGCCAACCGCTTTTTCAAACGTGGTCATGGCCGATGCATACTTATCGGCTGCAACCTGAAAGTCGGTTGTGCTTACCTCCTTGGTACGCGCGGCAAGCAGGCTGCCCTGCAGATTCAGGAAGGGCGTGTACAGCCGGTTGCCGGTTGTTTTGAGCCAGTTGGTAAAACTGAGCAGCCGGTCGTAATGAACGGTGACCACCGCATCATAGGCCATAACATTGATTTTACAATAGCAACGGGCAAACTCGATAAAGCAGTTGCATTCGGCCCGGGTACCATCCGGACAACAACTGAAGCAGTCGGTAAAAAAACAATCGCTCTGGCAGCGACCGCCGGGACATTTGTTGAGGGCGGCCTCACCCGAACTGAGCTGGGCCTGTGAAGTCTGCAAGCCGATAAAGGCGATCAGGATGGCAAATAACTTTTTCATATTGTTTAGTTTTTTAAGTGTTTCCCTACTCTTTTATGCTACGGTTTTCGGGATCGCCGCATCCGCATCACGGAGAGAAACAACCGGCCGCTTGTTTCTCCCTTGTTTCGGATAATGCAAACATCGCTTTACGGTATAGGTCATTACAAGTGAAGAACACCCGAAATGCGCCGTATTTTCCACATGCTATCAGGGTGAAAAAAACAAGAACACCTCGCAAAACCAAACGGGTAAAGGGTTTCCCACCGGCCCGGGCCGGAAATGTGCATAAAATAAATTCCTGTTAACTGAACGCCGCAGCTATTGGATTTAGTTTTGTTCAACAACATAAAGGCAGGCAAATCCGCTTATGAAAACAACAGAAGCTGTTTCGTTTACATAATAACGTTAGTTACGAAAACGGCAACGCGTAATATCCGAACAGCCCCGATTAGAAAAAGTCGGCTGCGTTTCCACTGAAACCGGCAGACCTGATCCGCTCCTTCTGGAAATGCAACAGCCTGCCGGAATCACCGACAGACCAATCCTCCATAATACCCAAGTTCTCAGTCTGCACGAAGGCAAGGCCGGTGATTTTTATACCATCATCACGGCCGGCATGTCCCTCATCCGTTTCTGGGAAATTCAACAACAAAAAACAGGAATTTCCACTTTGAACGGGACTGACTTCCCATACAACTTGCAGACCCTTCAATTGCTGAAACGATTCCCTAAGATATAACCCAACTTATGCTGCTTATGGAAGGAACAATGAAATACATGCTGGCCATCCTGATCCTGCTGATGGCCTTGCTCGCCGTCTTTATCCTCTTCATGGTGTACAGGCACCGATTGCGCAGGCGCGAACATGCCCGGCGGGTGGAGGTGTTGCGCAGGGGGCAGGAACAGGCCCTGCTGCAATCGCAGCTCGAAATCCAGGAACGTACCTTCCAGCATATCGCCCGGGAGATCCACGATAACATCGGGCAGAAACTCACGCTGGCCAAGTTCCAGCTCAGCACCGGGCCGGAAGCGGCACAGGAAGCGGCTACCGGTCTGCTGACCGATTGCCATTCCCTGATCGCCGAAGCCCTTACAGGATTGAAACAACTCTCCAACACTATGAACGCCGATACCCTATTGGACAACGGCATCATCAAAGCCATCGAGGCCGAGCTCCGCAGGGTCGACAAGATTAACGGCTACAGCACTTCCCTGAATATCACGGGCCGGGAATATTTTCTGGACCGTGAACGCGAACTCATCCTGTTCCGCATCGCGCAGGAATGCATCACCAACATCCTCCGGCATGCCTTTGCGACGCATATCAATGTGGATGCGCATTTCAACAGCAATCACCTGCAGCTCGACATCAGCGATAACGGAAAAGGTTTCGATGCCGGGAAGGGACAACAGGGAACCGGACTCAGCAACATCCGGAGCAGGGCGGCCTTGCTAAACGGCCAATGCAAAATCAGCAGCAACGATGCGGGAACCCTGGTGCAGCTGCGGATCCCCTACCACGACAGCCGGCAGGATCCGATAACACAGGAAAACCGGCAGCATTTCTGTAACCGCTGAAATGTTGCCTGAATGAACAACTGACACAATCTTTTACCACTTCAAAAACCAGCTTATGAAACAACAAAACCCGGTAAACATCATGATGGCCGACGACCATGTATTGCTCCGCAACACCCTGGGCCGTTATCTTGAAGGTGAAGAATGCTTCAGGGTGACCGATGTGCTGAACGACGGGCAGGAACTTGTGGAACGGATCAGGGAAGGCAGAAAACCCGATGTGGTGCTGCTCGACCTGAACATGCCCCGGATGGATGGGTTCGAAACCAGCAGATGGCTGAGCAAGCATCATCCTGATATCAAGATTCTCGTACTCACCATGTACGATTCTGAAACCGCGCTGATCCGGCTGCTGCAGGACGGCGTGCGGGGCTTCCTGAAAAAAGATGCCCACCCCAACGAACTCAAGCACGCCATCATAACAGTGGCAGAAGACGGCTATTATTATACCCATAACACCACCGGCAGACTGGCCGCCTTCTTCCGGAAGTCGAAGGAAAGCAGGGGCTCCCTGGAAAAAAGCCTGCTCAGCGAACGGGAAATCGAATTCCTCAAACTGGCGGCCACCGATATGACCTACAAGGAAATTGCCATGCGCATGCATGTGAGCACGCGTAACGTCGACAGCCTTCGCGACCTGCTGTTTGAAAAACTGGATGTGAAGAGCCGCGTTGGACTTGCCGTATTTGCGGTGCGCAGCGGAATTGTCAGTTTCTGAGCGGCCTTTACTTGATGAGCTTGTGCCGCATGCCGTACATGATGAGCCCGCCGATGGTTTTGGCGTTGACCTTCAGTTTCATGTTCTGGCGGATGGTTTCGATGGTGCGGGGACTGAGAAAGATGACCTTGGAGATTTCCTCTGTGGTTTTGTCTTCAGCCAGCAGCTGGAGGATCTTGATTTCCTTCTCGTTGAAGGTTACCGCCTCCTGCCCGAGTTTGTTGGGCCGTACATTCTTTTTCTGCAGCAGTTTGCCCATCACGGCTTTGTTGACCAGGTCGTTGAAGTAGAAATCATCGTTGACGCAGGTGAGTATGGCGTTGTAGATTTCCTCGGGATCGGTGGTCTTGGTCAGGTAGGCGTTGGCGCCCATTTCCATCATCTTGTTGATCATCTGCTGGTCGTCGTACATGGTAAGCACGATGATCTTGATGCCTTCATACTCCTTGCGGATCAGTTCAATGGCGTTGATGCCGTCGATCTCGGGCATCCGGATGTCCATCAGCAGCACTTCGGGCTGTTTGATGGAAATCTTGTGCATCATGTCCTTGCCATTGTCGGCCTCCCAAAGCATTTTGAGATTTCCCTTCCCTGAAAGGGCCATCTTGATACCATCGCGGAAAATCTTGTGGTCGTCGGCAATGGCTACCTTGATGATGTATTCGGATTTGGATGTCATGGTATTTTCAAAGGCGGTTAGGGATGAGCAAGTTAGATTTATTTTTATTCACTATGGTAGACTCAGAACTTTTCAATAGTCTTTTGGGCAACCGATTGTTTTTTATTCAAACCAGTTCTGCCCTCGGATAGTAGCCGGTATGGCTCACGTAAAAACACGTATTCAATAGCGGGCTATTCTCCTTAACAGCTTTCCTAACTCTTACGGCCGAATCCGAACCAACCGATCCCGCTTCCTTTTCCAACTTTGAAACAATCTCAGGAAGCATAACCAAGCCCTACTACCGCTCAATCCACTGATTATCAGCAGCTCATAACCCCTCAAATACCCGAACACACTCATTTTCCTCGTTGATTGAAAGAACTTGACAGCACCGCAATTCCACTCAGGTTTTACCCCGACCGTATTTTTACGATGTAAATCTACGAATAAAACTCGATAGTAAAAATACGAGATTTCATTCGTAGTTCTACGCTATTTATCCCGCCGTAATCCCCCCAAAATCGCCCGAAACGCAATACTGTATTGTTTTTCAAAAAACCAAATTTTTTTTCTGAAAATCAACCCCTTGTGGATAAACCTGTGCAAAACTAAGTTTACGGTAGATAAATAATTTTTGTTAACCCTCAAATTACCCGTATATGTGGCATCTCATTTTTCGCTAATATAATTTGAATTTGATGGTCGGATAGTCGAAATTTGATTAAAGGGCCATTTATCAAACTTATGCAGATTGCTATCTACGTATCCGAGG
>CAZZLI010000162.1:0-4574 GCA_964655055.1 uncultured Ferruginibacter sp. | reverse complement strand
TCAAGTCCCATACTCAGGTAGAGCACCGGCTTTGAGTTGAAGAAGCCCGTCATGGGCCAGCCCGCATCAAACTTCAGGAAATAACCGAACAGGGTGCTGCGTGCTCCGAAACCGTAACCGCCTGCGAAAGGTCCCACGCCGCCCACCCTTGTTTGCACCTGTATCGGGAATTGGCCGTAGGTGACCGAAGGACGGGCAAGTCCGTTATAACTGCCGTTCCAGGCGGTGCCCAGGTCGATGAACTGGGTGAGTTGGAAGTTCCTTAGGAATGCATTGTTGACAGGACGGCTGAAGAAGGTGCTGAACACCGGCAACCGAAATTCGCTGTTGAGCGTTACCGCATTGTTGCCGTTGGCCGCGTTCTGGATGAAGCCGCGCAGGTTCTGCGCCAGGCTTTGGAACGTATAGGTATTGTCGGGCGAGGGGCGGTTGGCGCTGTTGAAAAAGCGTTCGGTGCCGTCGCGGCGGATGTTGTCGCCGAACATGAACCAGCCGTCGACGCCGCCGAGATAGTAAATGGTTTTCTGGTTGCCCCAGCTGAAGTCGCCGGCTGCCCGGCCTGCCCAGATGAAGTTGCGGTAGATGGGGTAGTAGTAACGCACATCGAAGCCCCAGTTGAAGTTGAACTTGCCGCTGTTGTTTTTCTCCTTGCTGATATCCGTGTTCCAGTCGAAGAATACCTTGTAACGCAGGCCGTTCCAGATGTTCTGTGAGGGGTTCAACGTGTTATCGTACACGAATTCGGTATGGGTTTGAGCGAAGCGCCGCTCGATGTTCGGAATGGCAAGGGAGATATCGTCATTGATATCGGTGAGCGTGACCGTGTTGTCGGTACGGATGCCGAAGGAGAAGGCAAGGCGCTTCGACCGGTCGAAGGGATAGGCCACATTGGCCTGGTAGATGTTGGTATAGGTTTTCGCGGCAAAAATCTTGTTGAGGTTGGTGACCGATACAGCCGATTCCAGCACATTGCGGTAGTAGGTGGTGCCCCAGTCGAAGCGCCGGCGGTAATTCTGATAGCTCAGCATCCATTCGTTTTCCTGAAGATTGGTAGAGAGGCGGAAGCCACCGGTGATCTTCACATCTTCCATGAGCTCACTGGTGCCCAGTCGGATCAATCCGTTTAGCGGTGTGCTCGATCCGAGCCTTATGGGTCCGAATCCCCCTCCGTAGGGCTGGTAGCGGTTGAAAAGCACGCCGTTGCTGAGTCCGATGCCTCCGTACTCGGCGCCGAATTTCACAGGCTTGTAGGGATAGAGTTTTGCCTTGCGCAGGATCTGGCCGCGATCGGGACCCGTAGTGCCAGATGCCGCACGGTTTGCCGAACTGTCTTTTTCCTCCGCTTCAAATTCATACTGGAAGGCATTGTCCTGGTCCTTCAGCTTTTGCTCGATCTTCTGTTGCCGGTCGTAGGTTTCCGTATCGTTGCTGATATCGTCGGCCATTACCACCTTCCGCATGTAGCTGGTAGGCGGTACCGTTATGTTCCGGCGCCGCAGGGCATTCTCATCGATTTTCAGTTTGTATAAAATCTTCTGGTCGCTCTGCCGGGTCACTTCGCTGACCTGGTTGTTGTCGCCGGCCACACGGGTTTCGGCCAGGTTGCTTTCGTAGTTGGTAAGCGGAAAGGTATAGGCAGAATCTTCCGACACGGCGATGACGGCGATGGAGTCCACATCGGCCTTCTTATACTTCATGAGCAGGCTGTCCACATCCCGTTCGCTGGGATTGCGCAGGATGTCGCTGCCAATGCGTACCAGCGTATCAAGCCCGGCCGAGCGTGTGGTGAAAAAACCGGCATAGCGGTTTGCCACCCCGTTTTCGTCGCTCACAAAGGTGAAGTGGTTGCTGTTGTAAGGCATCGGATAACGGGCATTCCCGAACTTCATCCTCGTGAGCTGGCTGATCTGGTTCATTTCCTGCTTGCCTCCGTAGTTGGTGATCAGGAACACATTGTAGCGGTAATTTCCCGGCAGGGAAGTATCGCCGCCCTTGGCATCGGCCGAGGGACGGTTGCTGGAAAAAAGGATGCCGGTTTTGCCCGGGAAGGAAACGAAGGAGGCATCGAGATCGGCATAAACATCATCGGTGATCTGCTGCACTTTTTCGTTCTCCAGGTTGAAGGTGAAGAGGTCGGAGTGTCCGTTTTTGGTGGCACTCAACAACAGGGTGCGGCTGTCGAGCATGTACTTCACATCCTGTATCTGCTGGAACTTGTCGGTAAGGTCGTACTTGGGATTCTTGATGCGGGTGACCAGGTCGTACACGAAGAATTTCAGGCGGCCTTCCTGTTGGTAGAAAACAGCCAGTCGGGTGCCTTTCGGATCCCAGGCAAGGATGGGATAATCGGGATTGGTTTCGTTCTGGTTGCTGCGGATTCCGTATTTGAGGATGGGCGTCACGTCAAAATCCTCGTTGAGGAACAACGTCACTTTGCCCTTGTGGAACTTGACGGCGGCATAACTGTTGTTCTTCTTGTTCGGATTTACGTTGATGCGGTAATAGTCGGTGCGTTTGTCGATATCGAAGCTTTCCACCAGGCTGCCTTTGGGATAGGGTTTACGGCGGGTGATGTCGTTGGAATACTTCTCCTCCTGATATTCCATGAATTCGGCCAGCAGGTCCTTGAACTTCTTTTTGCAGATCTGTATGCTGGCGCGGTTAAGGTTCTTGTACACGCGGGCCAGGTAGAGGAAATAGGTCACATTCTCCTTTTTGTATTTCTCCTCAACAAAATACCAGAAGGCATGACCGGCCAGATAGGGCTTGTCGAACGCGAACTGGTAGAAGTTGCGGTAGTTGCCGCTCAGCATTTCGCTCTTGAGCTCGTCGTCGAGCGCGGTACTCCAGTTTTCGGCTGCATAGTTCACATAGCCGTCGGTAAGCCATTTGGGAAGGTCGAGCAGGGCCTGGTTTCCGGCAAATTCACCGAGGTCTTCGCCAAAAAGCACATTGTCGGTGATGATGCGCGCGATGCCCTGACGGATCTGACGGCGGAGATGCGCATGGTCGCCGTTGAAGTACACGATCATCTTGTTGTTGACGAGCTTGGTGGCGCCGCCGGTATTCTGCCAGTCGAGACCATTGCCGATATTCGACTGCTCCATGTCGGCATATTCATTATACACCACGATATTGGCCCGGCGCTGCATGCTGTATTCGGTGAAGCGCTCGATGCCGGGCAGGTCTTCTTCGGCTACCTGCAGCACATATTTGGCGATTTCCTGTCCCTGGTCGTAAAAGAAGGTGTTGAAATTCCGGCTCTGGTAGTACTGCCATTTCAGGGTTTTATATTGCAGCCGGTTCTTGCCGAATTCCACCGCATTGATGATCTGGGCATCGAGGACCAGGGTACAGGCTCCGCAAAAAAATAAAAGCGCCAGCAACTTACGGCTACAGTTTGCCATGTTAATTTTGCAATTTGGAATAAAAGTAGTCCATTACCGCCAAGTATAAAAATCGGTGTGCACATCAAAAAACCTGTCCTATGTGGGAGATCCGTTCCTTTGTTTTCAGTCCGATTCAGGAAAACACCTACCTGCTGCATGACGCTTCGGGCAACTGTGTCCTTATCGATCCCGGCTGTTATTTTGAGGATGAACGGAATACACTCGAAGCGTATATCACGGCAAACGGCCTGAAGCCGCGCTACCTGCTGAATACCCATTGCCATCTCGACCATGTATTCGGCAACCGCTGGGTGCATGAGCGCTATGGACTTACCCTGCATCTGCATGAGAAGGAGAAAAAAGTGCTGGACTTCGCACCCACGTCCGGGCTTATGTACAATATGCCTTTCGATAATTATTCGGGCGAACTGATTTATCTCAGGGAAGGCGATACGCTTTATGAGGGCGATCATACCCTTTGCGTCATCGAGGCTCCGGGGCATTCGCCGGGAAGCATCTGTTTTTACAATGCGGCTCAGGGTTTCATCATCAGCGGCGATGTCTTGTTCCGCAACAGCATCGGCCGTACCGACCTTCCGGGAGGCAACCACCAGCAGCTGCTTGAAAGCATACGGGAAAAACTCTGGCCCTTACCCGACAATACCGTAGTGTACAGTGGTCACGGGGAGACGACCACCATCGGGGAGGAGAAAAGAACCAATCCCTTCCTTCAGTAATCAGATTCACCTGGGTATTTCCATGCAGAGTTCCACCAGCACCCCTCCTGTGGTTTTCGGGTGCAGGAAGCAGATCAGTTTGTTATCGGCCCCTTTTTTGGGTTCGGGGTTGAGCAACTCAAAGCCTTCCTGACGGAGCCGGGCCATTTCGGCGTGGATGTCGTCGACTTCAAAAGCAATGTGGTGCATGCCCTCGCCTTTTTTTTCGATAAAACGGGCGATTACGCCTTCGGGGTTCTGGCTCTGGAGCAGTTCAATTTTGGTATCGCCCTGAAGGAAAAAGGCCGTGTCGACCTGCTCGCTCTCCACCGTTTCCCTTTTGTAACAGGCGGTGTGCAACAGTTTTTCGTACAGCGGCACCGATTGGTCGAGGGAGCGGACGGCGATGCCTATATGTTCTACTTTTTTCATTGTGGTGTTTTAACGAATGTGCCAGAGCGGTTTTGCC
>CAZZLI010000161.1:0-4757 GCA_964655055.1 uncultured Ferruginibacter sp. | reverse complement strand
CGGAAAAGGCCTCGACCGAATTGTGCTGCTCGACAAACGGGAGCGCGATGCTTCATCCGCAGGATTGCAGCGCAGCCTTGAGAAAGCCGTGACAGCCTGTCGATACGAATGGCTGACCTTACGGGTTGGAGATGATGGAAGCGTAAAGGAGGAATGAGTCCTGCACATGCTTCGTCGTCATGGTTCAGGTTGTTTCAAAGGTCCGGCATGCATGTGGATTATTTCACATTTAACCTGTTTGCGGTAGCGTAATTTAGTCGACACATTTGTTACTATTATATCTTATGCAACCCCTTCCTTCGCTTGATAATTTGATGCAGCTTTGCAGTCATCGTTCGGATGCGCCGTCAGATCAACTCTTTTTATGGCAGATGATTATATTCCGTAATAATTGAATACAGTACGTCATGGACCACGCATACACGATCCAGGAATTTAAGAGGCCGGCTTTTTGGCAACGGCTGTTCAATCGGAAGCCCCGGGAGAATGCCTTGATAGAGGTGAACAATCTGCTTGCAACCAAGCCGGTAAGGGAAATCACATTGGTCGACATGGCGGAGGTTGAAGTCCGGTATCGCCTGAGCCTGTCCGAAGCATTCCCCAATCAATTGAAAGGGTTCTATGAGACCTACCTCAAGAAGTGCCTGGAGGATGAAGCATTCACGGACCACGAAGTGGACGACCTGAATCAACTGCGAAACATTTTGCTCTTAAAAGAGGAGGATGTGAACACGATGCATGAAAAGTGGGGCGGCGAAATTTATAAAAGAAAATACGAAGACGCGATAAGCCCCGGCAATCTGGAGCATGCAAAGAAAGAGTTCCTGGAAAAGCTTCGATTGAATCTACGGCTGCCCGAAAGTCTTGCGGCGGGCATTTCGCTGGAGAGCAGGAATCGGTTCATGAACATTCAGGCAGGAAAGATGGTGGAAGACGGTACGGTGTCTCCCGCTGAATGGGAAGAATTGAGTGCAATCGCCAGGAACCTGAATGTGGAGATCACCATGGATGAAGCATCCAAGGCAAAGTTGGAACGGATGAAGCTATATTGGCTGATTGAAAATAGTGAACTGCCGGTACAGGAAGTCGATATCAATCTCCAGAAGAATGAACATTGCTATTTCACTATCCCGGCCGACTGGTTGGAGATGCGAACGGTCACGCATCGTGTCAACTACGCAGGTCCCAGCTACCGGATTAGGATTGTGAAGGGATTTTATTACCGTGCAGGAAGTGTTTCGGCCCAACGCATCACTTCCGATGAGTTGCGGCACATTGACAGCGGCACGCTATACATTACCAACAAACGGATGATATTCGACGGTAGCAAAAAAAACACGAACATTCTCTGGAAGAAAGTACTTTCAATTACTCCGTACAGCGATGGTGTAGGTATCGAAAAGGACAGCGGAAGAAGTCCGGTGCTCCGTGTACACAGCAATGCTGACATTCTGGCCTTGCTGATTGGTCGCATGCTTCAGGATGCATGAGTTACCTGGAAGATGCCATTTTTTACGAGCGGAACTGGGCGACAGTTCACCGGCCCTTTACAATGGCATGGTTCTGGATACTGGGGAAAACTGGGACATTTCGTATCTTGGAAAACGGATAAAAAAGTAATTATCTTGCTCGTAAGATCGTAAATCTGGCCAGTGGTTCAGCATGCGGATTCGGTAGCGGGTCCATTGCAATCGTACCGGTCAATATGATTTCAGTAGGCAATACACGATGGACATTCTTGGCATAAAGACCTTTTTACTGGCCTTGTTACTGACATCAGCTCTCCGGGCGGGTGCGCAGACCGTCACGGACCATGACGGTAACGTGTACCCGGTGATCACGATCGGCCGGCAACATTGGATGGGCATGAACCTTAGGGCCACCCACTTCAACGGTGGTAGTCCGATCACGGATGCCGGGCTTGCCAACTGGTTTTATTTCCCTTTCGATGAACCACGTTATACCTGGCCCTACGTACCGCCAGGCTTTACAAAAGATACGCTTGCCTTAGGACTTCTCTACAATTATCCTGCAGCCGGAGATCCCCGGAATATCTGCCCCGAAGGCTGGCATGTGCCAAACGATGCGGAATGGTCCGAACTGATTCGTTTTTTAGACCCCTTGTCAGACACCACGACTACCTTGGAAAGCGCCATCGCGGGAGGGATGCTAAAAGACACCGTATTGTGGATATCGCCCAACACGGGGGCAACCAACTCCACTTCTTTCTCTGCGCTCCCTGTGGGAGAGATTCCCGCTTCGATCACCCCGCCGGCCGCCTATTTCTGCTGCTCAGGCGGGAATACAAGCTGGTGGTGCGGTGGCCCGGGCTGGAGCCCCGGCGTTATCTGTCATTACAGATACCTGAGTACGTATCAGGCAGGAATCACCCGGAATACGGACAACTTCTCGAATGGCAAATCCATCCGTTGCGTGTGCGATACACTCGCAACGACTTCGATTCAAGAATCGGGTGATAGTCGGAATATCACGTTGTACCCGAATCCCGCGCAGGACCGCATCAGGCTTGCAGTCGAAAACGGTTCCCTTGGGCCGATCAGCGTGTACGACGCGGTCGGCTCGCTGGTCCACAGGACCTTCACCTCGGAGACATCGTACGAACTTGACGTATCGGATCTTGCAGGCGGCGTGTACCATGTCGAGTTAAGCCGGCATGCCGTGAGACTGAAGTTCATCAAAGCCGATTGACGGGCCGGCAATGGGCCGGCGTTTTTGCACGATGTGCGAGTGAAAGACGGTAGCGGTTCCCTGAAAATGGGGGGGGGCGGATTTCCGGAAGACTTCACGTTTTCATTACGCACGCTTCCTGCGTGCGGTACGGCCGAACCGGACACCTTGCATTGCTGACAAAGGACTCGGGCAGAGAATCGCCCGGGTCGAGGGCGCGATCGGGTGTTCATGGAATTCGATAGGGAAAGGACCGGATGCCGGGGTGTGAATAATGCTGACACACGACACCGACCGCGGCACGCGTCGGGTGATGAATGTCATGTGTGAAAGGAGTAATTGTTTTTAGCTTTACGTTTAAGGATTAAGATAATTTCATCAGTATCCTAAATTAAAGGAAGGTCATCAGCTAATAAACAAATCCGGGTGCAGATGGGGTCTCTTTGCCATGGTTTATGCGGATTCATCGGTCCCCTTGACCGATTCGTCATCAACAGCATAAGCAATAATGTACTGATCCATTCATGCCTTATCGAATGATGTCGACAAAACCGATGCTGGTAAGGCATGTGCATTTGATGCTGATGCCCGGGTCATGGCAATCCGGGATAACAAGCGGTATTCGAATTCTCTGACAAGATAAGTAAATAACATCCGGCGGTATTGAAGGGCGCCTGGCACTAGCGCCTTTGTTTCCACTGTAAACTTTAACAACATACAGCATGGCAACGATGAATTCAGGATCCCTGGCATTTTTAGCTGCAGGGTTGCTTTGGGCAGGTATGGCAAAGGCCCAGGAGTCCGTCAATGCGACCGGCAGTGATGCCACAGGAACCGGAGGCTCTGTCGCTTTCAGTATCGGACAAGTGGTCTACACTACCGATGCCGGGAGTTCAGGGAGCGTGGCACAGGGAGTTCAGCACCCATATGAATTATACATAGTAGGCTTGCAGGAAGCCGCTCCCGGCATTTCGCTCACCGCTTACCCGAACCCCGTCGGGGATGAACTGACCTTGCAGGTGGATGAGTACGCGAATGAAAGGCTCAGCTATCAGCTGTACGATATGGAAGGAAGGTTGTTGGACCGCGGAAACATCGTAGCGCGGAAAACACCCATCAGGACCACGGGATTAACCGAAGCTGCCTACCTGGTCCATGTAATTGACCAACAAGGCAGGAAAGTCCAATCGTTCAGGATCATCAAACACCATTAATCATGAAACGGATAATTTCAGTTTTTACAGCAATTGTTTTTTCGGCGATTGCGTTCCTTCCGGAGCAGGCAGGTGCTCAGGCTCCCGAGAGGATGAGCTACCAAGCGGTCATACGGGACAACTCCAACGCATTGGTTGTCAATCAGGCGGTCGGGATGCGGATCAGCGTACTGCAAGGTTCGTCAACCGGCTCGGCTGTTTATGTCGAAACCCAAACGCCCACCACCAATGCTAATGGCCTTGCCAGTCTGGAAATAGGCGGGGGAACCGTCGTCAGTGGGACATTCGCTGCCATTGACTGGGCGAGCGGCCCCTACTTCATAAAAGCAGAAACCGACCCTTCAGGAGGAACCGGTTACAGTATCACCTCGGTCAGTCAGTTCCTGAGCGTGCCGTATGCCTTGTATGCTAAAAAGGCGGAAACAGCATCCGGTGGTGGGAACTTCACCCATTTCATAGGCGAGCAGTTCGGAGGAGGTGTCATTTTCCATCTTTGGAAAGACGCCCAGGGCATTGAACACGGTCTTATCGTGGACTTGGTCAGCCTAAGCTATTCGCAACCCTGGAGCAACGTGGCTTCGACCTCGATAGGCTCTACAGCCCAAAGTTCCTGGGACGGTTCAGGCAACAGCAATGCCATTGTGGGTCAGGCCGGACACACTTCAAGCGCTGCATCCCTCTGCCTGAGCTCGACGAATGGTGGGCAGGGTGACTGGTATTTGCCTTCGCTGGATGAACTCAGTCTGTTATGGAGTAATCGTTTCAATGTGAATAAGACGCTATCCACCATCGGCGGCGCAATCGAAGTTCCGATCGTGGTCTTCCTATGGAGCAGTACCGAATACTCCGCAGACA
>CAZZLI010000160.1:0-4854 GCA_964655055.1 uncultured Ferruginibacter sp. | reverse complement strand
ATGGATAACGCATTTACTAACTTGGTGAACCTCATGGAACAAGTATTTGATGGATGAACAAATGATAAAAGCGGTTAAAAATACTATTTAAATTGAAAGTCAAAATAAAAAATAGGTGGATAAGGGATTATCTGGGGCTTTCATTGGACAAAAGAACAAGAACAGGGTTTAAAGGTAGCAATTATTTCATTGTAGACATAAAATCCTGTCACAAAAAATTAAAAATATGAAATACAGTCACTTGTAAATGCCCCCTTTTCGGACGAAATTTGCCGAAAATCAATAATTTGCAGCATGTCGATTGAAATCAGGGTCCCGACCGTAGGGGAAAGCATCAACGAGGTCACACTCGTAAAATGGCATAAAAAAGACAACGATTGGGTGGAGCGGGATGAGGTCATCGCAGAGCTGGAGAGCGAAAAAGCCACTTTTGAAATCAACGCCGCCGAACAGGGCAGGTTGAGCATCGTGGCCCCGGAAGGCGAAACCCTGAAAATCGGCGATCTGGCCTGCACTATTGATACTGCCGCAACCCGCCCGGAAGGCACCGAACCGGCAACCCAGCCCCCGGCCAAAGAGCCTGAAAAACCCCAGGCCACACCTGCCAAGCCTACCGTTACCGAATCCCATCCGGTTAAAGCCACTCCGGTAGCTGCCGCCATCATGGCCGATAAGAAAATTGATCCGGCCTTGCTGACCCCCTCCCGTCAAAACGGAAAAATCAGCAAACAGGATGTACTGCAGGCCATGAACGCACCTGTCCGCTCATCGGGTACACGGGATGAGCGACAGGAAAAGATGAGTGCCCTGCGCAGAACCATCAGCCGCCGCCTTGTTGAAGCCAAGAATACCACGGCCATGCTCACCACTTTCAATGAGGTGGATATGGGCGCAATCATGGATATCCGGGCGCGGAACAAGGACAAGTTCAAGGAAACCCATGGCGTCAACCTGGGCTTCATGAGCTTTTTCTCGAGGGCCTGCTGCATCGCCCTGGAGGAATGGCCGGCCGTAAATGCCCGGATTGACGGAGACAGTATCATCTATCACGACTATTGCGATATCTCCATTGCCGTATCGGCGCCCAAAGGGCTTGTGGTTCCCGTTATCCGCAACGCCGAAAGCCTGAGTATGGCCGAACTGGAAAAGAAGGTGGCCGAACTGGCGACAAAAGCCCGCGACAATAAACTTACTATAGAGGAAATGACCGGAGGCACCTTTACCCTGACCAACGGAGGCGTGTTCGGATCGCTGATGAGCACACCCATCATCAACATACCGCAAAGTGCCATCCTGGGCATGCACAAGATCCAGGAACGGCCGATGGTGGTAAACGGAAAAATCGAAATCCGCCCAATGATGTATCTGGCGTTGAGTTACGACCACCGGATTATCGACGGCCGCGAATCGGTCAGCTTCCTCGTTCGTGTGAAAGAACTGCTCGAACAACCCGCCCTGCTGCTTGCGGGCAAAGACCCTGTGAAGGCGCTCCTGCAACTTCCCTGATAAGCAGGGATCTGCAGATTTCCATGAGCCGATATCACGCCTACCTGAACAGTGCCCTCCGCTTCATTGAAAGATATGACGGCAGTTCACCCCTCACCCCTGCACTGAAAAAATTTTTTGCAGCAAACCGTAAATACGGTTCGGCCGACCGCAGGGAAATATCCGGACTCTGCTTCAACTACTACCGGCTGGGTAAAGCACTGCGCCAAACCGATCCGGAAAACCAGCTGCTTACCGGAACCCAACTCTGTTTGATGGCCGATCCGAAGCGGTTTGCGGGAAAAGCAACCGGGTTTCACCAAAGTCCCTTGATTACCAACAGGCCTGTGCTTGCCCCGGAGGTTGTCGAAGAAATCATCACAACCTTATTTCCGTATCACAAACACACCGCTCCGGACTTCGACAACACCGGCTATGCCCGGTCGATACTTGTTCAACCCGATGTGTTTGCCCGAATCCGTAAAGATGCCTTGATCGATTCCGTTTGCCGACGACTGGATGCGGAAGACCTGGAATACACCATCAACAGAAAATGCCTGCGTTTCGCCCCGAATCTTGCATTGGACCAGTTGATGGAAATTGACCGGGAGGTGGTGGTACAGGACCTGAACTCACAAAAAGTATTCGATGATCTGGTCAACAATGGATCTTTCACCAATAACCCGAAGGACAGATCGCTGAAGATCTGGGACTGCTGCGCAGGCAGTGGTGGCAAATCCATCTTGTTATACGACCTACTCGGTAAAAATATAGAACTAACTGTATCGGATATACGAAACAAGATGCGCCCTGCACTGGAAGAACGTTTCGCAAAAGCCGGAATCATCAACTACCATTGGTTGACCACCGACCTTTCACAGGAAAAGCCGGTATTTCCTGAAGAGCGGTTTGATATCATCCTATGCGATGTCCCATGCACAGGAAGCGGAACCTGGGCACGCAACCCCGAACAGCTTTACTTCTTCAACGAAGCCGTTATCGAGACATACAGCATCCTTCAGCAAAAAATTGTTGCGAATGCCATACAGCGGCTCAAGACGGACGGGCTGCTGCTTTACGTGACCTGCTCCGTATTCTCCGGGGAAAATGAAATCAACACCGCTGCCTTCACGCGTGAACTTTCCCTTGAACTGATCGGGCAGAAATCATTGTATGGAGGAACGATAAAATCGGATTCGCTGTTCACCGCCATACTGCAAAAAAAATCCTGATTATTGTTCCTTCAGGATATGCCCCTCAAAAATAAATCCAGTGAAAGCGTGTGCCGGTTGTTTTTTTCCATTCCAGCGTGGGTGCAGGCACTTTCAATATCGAAGGAAGGCAGAGCAGGGCCTGGGGTTTGTCGGTTGGATTGATCCTCTTGAAATCAAGGTCGGGAGAAAGCAGCCAGCGCCGTACTCGGGGGAATTCGGGAACGGGCTTGCCGTTGATAACCGAAGGATTAGAGCGGGCGCCCAGCATCCCATCGGCACCATAACCAATAGCCACATTAAGGTAGTAAGGAAACGAGGTATTGCTGCGCAGAAAAGAAGCAGGATTCACCGACAACCAGTAGGTCTGCCCATTATAATCCTTAAGCCAGCGTTGCCATTTGTTGCTGCCCAGCTCCGATCGACTGTATCCCGAATATAGGGTTTTGTGAAAGGAGAATTTGAGCCGGGCCCTTTGCTCGCCCCAGCTGAGTTGCTGCCCTACAAAAAGCGCAGCTCCCGTAAAATTCGCCAGCATATCGCCGGTAGAGAAACCCCACTGCGAGGAGAACCCGTCGAACAGCTCCACCAGGGTCTGCAACCCGAAGGCCGTGAGTCCGCCTACCCAGGAAGCGGTTCGGTTGTCGACACCGCTCCAGCGCATCATATCATACTGTATGGCGCTCACATTGTAACCGGTAGCGGCATGACCGATCTTGTCCATCAGCATCCATTCGCTGTTGTCGTTGAACAGATGAAAGCGGCTGCGGGGAAACTTCTTGTACCAGAGATAATGCAGCCCAATCATGGTTGCCGTGGTAATCACCGATTCCACAACAATCACTTTCGTCAGCCTGGACCGATCGATGGTCGAAGGATCAGGCTGGGCCAAGGTATGACGCGGAATCAGGAAGAGCAGCGCCAAAAAGAAAAAGAGGGATCGTGAAATCCTGGGCAACTTCCCCGAATGACGCAGACCATTCAATCCGGTAATGGCATTCGATATTTCCATGAAGGAGTCCAGCGGATCGCATGTCTAAGGAATTTAACCCGCTTCGGCAAAAATAGATTGATTTTTTTCAAGCAGCTTGCTCGGCGTCGGATGCTGTTGAAAGCTCGGCCGACAAGGCCTGTTCCAGTTTGGGATAGGCAAAGCTGAAGCCCGCCGCCTGGATTTTTGCGGCACTGACCGTTGTGCTTTTGAGCACCTCAACACTTCGGGCACCCAGCATCAACCTGATCAAAAAAGCAGGCACAGGGAAAAGCAGAAAAGCGCTGCCGCGCATCACACGACCCAGTACGCTGTTCAATTCACGGTTACTGACCGGGTTCGGGGAAACTGCATTGAACACACCAGACTGCTCCGACTCAAAAAGACAGAAACAGATCATGCGGCAAAGGTCGTGCATGCCGATCCAGCTCAGGCGCTGTTCGCCCTTGCCGATTACCGCAGCCAGACCCAAACGCAGCGGGCGCATAAAGGCTTCAAGCGCCCCGCCTTGTTTTGACAAGACAATGCCCAAACGAAGTGTTACCAAACGAATGCCCAAAGCGGAAACCGGCTGAATCGATGCCTCCCAGTCGCGGCAGGTTTCACCTAAAAAATCAGCGGAATACGCATCTTCTTCCTGAAAAGGCCTTGATGCCCCTACCTTATCTGCACCATACCAGCCAATGGCAGAAGCGCTGACCACCGCTTTGACCTTATGTTCATTTTTTTGAAGGGCATCCACCAGCAGCGAACAGGCCTGTACCCTGCTTTCGCGGATGGTTTTCTTATAGGACTCCGTCCATTTCCGGTCTACCACTCCGGCACCGGCCAGGTTGACGATGAAGTCGGCCCGGGAAAATGCCGATGCATCCAGCACCCCTTTTGAAGGATCCCAGTGTGCGAATTCGATACCCTTGCGGGAATCTTGCTTCCTGCTGTTGCGGGTGAAAACAATCACATGAAATCCGGAACGGATCAGATGCCGGGCAAGCGCGGAACCCACCAGACCTGTTCCACCGGTAATCAGCACAGTTTGCATGAGGGGATAACAAAACAAAAAGCAAAGCGTTCGTTCATTCCTGTATTTTTTACGAAAGTGAAGTTACTTTTAGCCAAAAATTTTCCCGTATAATACCGATGTGATAGCTGTTTGGGCCAATGAAATTG
>CAZZLI010000159.1:0-4857 GCA_964655055.1 uncultured Ferruginibacter sp. | reverse complement strand
AAAAATGGCAAGTTACTTATATCGCACCGCTCAACCATTTACCCTTGCTACCTTCCGGTCCTGGGGGAGTTCAACAGGAGCTGGCCGTATAAGACTTGCCGTTGCAAATATACGGCTTGAAACCCAAGTCGCCTATCGATAATTGGATTAGCAGAATACCCGTTAAAAACTGAAACCGGGACGGTCGGACCTTGTGGTGATGCGCCCGATGCCGATCAACTGCTCACTCTGGTCGGTGAAGCCCCGGTAATACACAAGCACCGTGTAGGTATTTTCAGTTTCCCAGTAGTTCCCCTCCAGCAGGTCGTATGCGGCGGAAGGATTCCGGGTATCAGCCAGGGCATAGGCATAATTATAATATCCTTGCTTCAGGTAAAGTTTTCCGGAATAATAACCACTGTCGCTGTCATAACGCATCAGGCTTCGGGCAGTGGGGCGGTAATCGGTAAGCTGTCCGAAAAGAAAGAGCTGCTTGTCCTTGTAGGGATTCCCGTCGGGGGTATAATACCGGAAGTTGACCGTGGCATAATCGGTTTGCCAGTAGGGATTCACATTATCGGTGGTGATCACTTCATACATCCCGTTGAGGTCGGGGAAATACATGTATTTCTGCAGACTGCGGTCCGTGTCGGGTTTCACAAAAAGGTTGAAGGTGTTCTTACCGTTGGCGGCGCTGTCGATGCGGTCGCTCAGCAACCGGAAACTGCGCAGGTCCAGCCAGCGCCATTCCTTCCCGCCGGGGAAAACGAAACTCGACTCGTTGTTGTATTCCAGCGAATTGCCGCGGATGAAGGTGGGCGGCAAAGATCCCTGCGCATTGTCCCAACGGTGGTTCTGCAGTACCCTGACCTTGATCTGCTGGGTGGCATTGAAGGCGCTCAGCTTTTCAATATTCACGGTAAAGCGTACACGCTGATGGGTGCGGTAGAGGCTCGGCGTGAAGGGCTGCATCATCTGTGCACTCACCATCGACCGGCTGTCGAGCACCAGCAGGCCCCGGGTAAAAACCGTTTTGGCCGTATCGCCGTCGAGAAAAACCTTGAGCAGGTAATTGCCGCTGCGTGAAGGCATACAGTTGGTTTCGGGCAGCATGGCCTGGTAATGGGTGTAGCGGGTGAAGGCCTGTGTGGAAAGCCTGTAAGTGCCGATTCGCTGCTGGGTGAACCCCTTGATATAATCGAAAGTGCTGAGGTTGACCGGCTGCCAGTTGAAATCGCAGAGCTGGAAGGTATAATAATACGACTTCACCGATGCCGAGAGGTCGTCGAAATGCAGTTCAAGCCGGTCGCCGCCGTTGAGCCGGAGCATGGGCAGGCTGAGCGGATCGCCGTAAAGATGCAGCCGAACGGATCTGATATCGGAAGCATAAATATTGTCGGGGTTATTCTGCGCCTGCAACCCAGATGCTTCCGAATAAAGGAATAGCATCATGATGACAGCGGTTCGCAGAAAGAAAAACCAATGCCTCTTTGCGTACAAAGAAATTTCATGCAGCACGCATGTGCTTCGACAGCTTCCTTTCAGCAGGATACCCAAACCCATTGGCGATAAATATTTACTTTTGAAAGGTAGCAAATATATCCCTGATTGAATACCCCCGCTTTTCTCGCAAAGCGCCTTGCCTTCAACAAGGAGAAATCCTTCTCGCGCTTCATCATAAGGCTGGCCGTTGCCGCCACCGCCATCAGCGTGGCCGTGATGATTGTGGCACTCAGCTTCATCAACGGGTTCCAGCAGGTCATCAGCGAAAAAGTGTTCAGCTTCTGGGGACATATCCATGTGCTGCAGGATGTGGGCTTGCGCGCAACCACCGCCGAAGAGTATGTGCTTGACCGGGATACCGCAGTGGAACGGTTGATCAAAGAACAGCCCGGCGTGCGATCATCAGCCGCTTTCGCCACCAAGTCCGCCATCCTCACCGCCAACAACGAAATGAGCAGCATCCTGCTCAAGGGCGTAGGCCCCGACTATCCCCTCTCCCGGTTGCAACCTTTTCTGCAACAGGGCTCCTGGCTCGGTTTTGCCGACAGCGGCTATGCCCGCGAAATCAATATTTCAGCCTATACCGCCGAACAGCTTGGCGTTAAGCAGGGCGATTCGCTGCTCTCTTTTTTCATCCAGGAAGACGGCAGCCGGCGCGCCAGAAAACTCAAAATTGCCGGCATCTTCAAAACCGCCATTGATGAATACGACCAGCACTTCGGGCTATGTGATATCGAACTGATACGCAAGCTCAACGACTGGGCACCGGGGCAAATCGGCGGCTATGAAGTCTTTCTCGACGATCACCGCAAGACTGAGAAGATCGCGCAACGCATCAAGGCGGAAACCCCCGCCATCTGGAACAGCAAGACCTACCGCGAAATCAATCCCAACATCTTCGACTGGCTATCGCTGCAGGACCGCATCAAATTCATCCTTACCGGCATCATGATCATCGTAGCGGTTGTGAACCTGGTCACCTGCCTGCTGATCATCGTGCTCGAACGCACCCGTATGGTGGGCGTACTGAAAGCACTGGGTGCCGGCGACTGGTCAATCCAGAAAATCTTCCTCTACAACACCACCTACATCGCATTAACGGGTTGCGTGCTGGGGCTTTTGCTCGGACTCGGCATCTGCCTGCTGCAAAACAGCACCGGCCTGATCCGGCTCAATGAAGAGGCTTATTTCATGGACCGGGCACATGCGCAAATCAACGGATGGCAGGTGTTCGCCGTACTCGCAGGCACGCTGCTGATCTGTTGCTGCACCCTGATCATTCCCACAGCACTGGTAAGGAAAATCATTCCGGTAAAAGCCATTCAGTTCCGCTGAACGGATGAATCGGAGAAGACAGCCGCTAAAAGAAGGACATTATTCAACACCCTGGTTGCCGGAATTTACCATGAATTTCCAGCTGCCGTCTTCTTGTTTTTTCCAGACATTGACATAGGTGCCGTAGGTGACGGAATCGTCGGGAACGGTCCGCAGCGAATAAATACCCCAGGTATAACCCAGATCGCCCGAGCGGGACAGGCTGCATCCTTTGGGCTCCCAGGACATGGAAGCGCCCGCATCGTTGTTCATACAGATGAAATCGATGGCATTGGCACCCGTCAGCGGCATGTTTCCGGGACGGAGCAGCACGGCGGTGCTGTCGATAAATTCGAGATAAGCCGTTTTCAAACCCGCATCGATACTGCGTTTGGAAAAGGCACGGTCCACTTCCATCAGCTGCAATCTGGCTTCATCATTTTTGGGAGCGGGAGCCTTGCTGCGGCAGGAAATGAAAACAAGAAGAAGAATAAAGCAGGAAAAATCCTTCAAGGTGAATCTTAAGGATGAAGGAATTGACGGATAATTCCGGCCATGATTGTTGCGGAAAAAAAACTTGTTGGGAAAGATGGATTCATCCTTCATATCAGATATGCAGCGCCGCTTTTTTCTGCATGAGTTGTTCTACGGTTTCGCGGTAGAGTTCGTCGGGCACACAACAGTCAACAGGGCAAACCGCCGCGCACTGTGGTTCTTCGTGGAAGCCCTGGCATTCGGTGCACTTGTTGGGCGTGATGTAGTAGGTATCGTTGCTGAGGGGAGCGTTGCGGCTGTCGGCATCCACCGTCGATCCGTCGAGCAGTTTGAAACCGCCTTTCACCGAAGTGCCGTCGGAAATGGCCCATTCCACACCACCTTCATAGATGGCATTGTTCGGACATTCGGGCTCGCAGGCGCCGCAGTTGATACATTCGTCGGTTATCTTGATCGCCATTACTTTTGTGTTTTAGTCTCCGTACAAAATTAAGCCTATAGCCATGAATTTACAAAACAGAATCGGGCTGCTTGCAGCGTTGGGCAAGGAATTATCTTCACCGACAGCGGAATGGGAAGCGGTGAAGGCCAGGGCTGCTGCTGAAAACAAATGGTTCATTCCCCGCTTCGTTGACAAGGCCGTTGAAAACATCTGCTGCCGCTTTCTGGATCCGGAACTGCTTACGAACTGGGCAGCATCCTATCCGCTGAACGCGCATCAAGAACCCCGGAACATCGGCATCATCATGGCCGGCAACATTCCGCTGGTGGGTTTCCACGACTGGCTTTGTGTTTTTTTAAGCGGAAACCGTCAAAGCATCAAACTTTCGGCGAAAGACAATGTGCTGTTTCGATATATCGTCCGATTCATGCAGGACTGCGCTCCCGAACTCAACAAGGAAATGGCATTTGCCGACCGGCTAACCGGTTGCGATGCCTTTATCGCCACGGGCAGCAACAACAGCGCGGCGATCTTCGAACATTATTTCGGACGCCATCCCGCCATCATCCGGCGCAACAGGACCAGTGTTGCGGTGCTGTCCGGCGATGAAGATGAAGCTACCCTGGATCTGCTGGCCGATGACATCCAGCTCTATTTCGGCCTGGGCTGCAGGAATGTGACCCAGATCCATGTTCCTGAAGGCTACGATTTCCAACCTCTGCTGCAAGCCCTGAGGAAATACGGTTTTTTCATGGAGCACGGCCCTTACAAAAACAACTTCGACTACCAACTGACGATACAGATCATGAACAACCGCTTTTACATGACAAACGACAGCATCGTGCTCACCGAAAACCCCTCCCCGTTTTCACCCATCGGACAGCTGCATTACGCCTGTTACTCGGACCGGCAGGCCTTGATGGAAAAACTGCATCAAAGCGAGGAAATCCAATGCATTGCCGGCGAACAGGTACCTTTCGGAAGCACCCAGTCGCCGGGCCTGGGCGACTATGCCGATGGGGTGGATACCCTGCGTTTTCTCTGCAGCCTTTGAGCCTGCAATTATGACTAATACCGATTGGATATCTGTAATGGACCAATTTCATTGGCCCAAACAGCTATCA
>CAZZLI010000158.1:0-4917 GCA_964655055.1 uncultured Ferruginibacter sp. | reverse complement strand
CGATATTTTTCTGAAGAATAAAAAGCAGGTCTTTCTGTTCGCCCACCCATTCGGCGGTAGCATCCGAACCCCCGTTGTTCACCACGAGTATGGCATCCGGTTTCCGGTTCTGTTTCCTGAGCGCTTCGATACATTCCTTGAGAAGATGCAACCGGTTATAGGTTACCACAATGGCAATACACTTTTCCATAGGTAGGATGTTTGGGAAATACGCTACCATAAACGCCTTGGAGCATCAAAATATTGCCTGTTTAGGGCAGGGAGCAAATAGGGAATTCGAAACAGAGAGCGAGTAAAGGCCTTTATCCATAGAAAGAATGGCAAACCCGTAACCAGCTCGTTTTCAATGATAAAACCCGGGGTTCTCCTTACATGGATAATAGGGAAGACACGATGCTGGCACCCGAATTTCCATCACCATAGAGCGCATTGTCGAAAACCGATGACGGTGTTTTGGCGGCTGTGCCGAGGGCCTTGATGATTTTAGCGGTATCGGCGCCGGTAATGGTATTGGCCCCGCAATGGACCAGTTCAACCCATTCGGTTTCATCACGCATGGTGATGCAGGGCACCCGGTGGAAATAGGCCTCCTTCTGCACCCCGCCCGAATCGGTGGTGATGAGCGCGGCATTTTTTTCGAGAATGATCATGTCGAGATAACCCACCGGATCAATCACCTTGATATTGGCGGGTATGTCGATGCCAAAGGTGGTCAGTCGGGCACGGGTGCGGGGATGCAAGGGCCAAATGACGGGATGCTCGTAATGTCCCAGACCAGTCAGGATGGCGGACAAACGGTCGCGGTTGTCGACATTTTCGGCACGGTGCAGGGTAGCAAGTGCGTATTGTTTTGGCTGTATGCCGAGGGAAGATAAAAGAGTTATATTTTGCTCCACCTTTTTGGCATAGTAAAGTGCAGCATCATACATCACATCGCCTACCTGCCTTATTTTTTCGGGTGCAATGCCTTCACGCTCCAGATTTTGCACGGCAGTATGCGTGGGTGTGAACAGCAATGTGCTGGCATGGTCGGTAAGCACCCGGTTGATTTCTTCGGGCATGCGGCGGTTGAAGGAACGGAGCCCGGCCTCCACGTGCGCCACCGGAATATGCAATTTGACGGCCGCGACCGTACCCGCTAAGGTTGAGTCCGTATCGCCGTAAACCAGCACGGCATCGGGTTTTTCGCTGAGCAGGACGGTTTCAATGCCTTCGATCATCCTGCCGGTATTCTGCCCGTGGGTACCGCCGCCCACACCCAGATGATGATGGGGTTTGGGAATATCGAGTTCTTCGAAAAAGATATCCGACATGTTGGCATCGAAATGCTGGCCGGTGTGGACGATGACCTCCTGCATTTTTCCCGACTGCTGCAACACAGCGCGGGAAACGACTGCGGCCTTGATGAACTGGGGTCTGGCGCCGATGATGGTTACTATTTTCATACTGTTGTTGTAGTTAGAATAAAATCAGCCCAGCGTCACCCGCCCTTCCCGCAACACATAGCGATCGCCGGTATGCGGACAAACATATTCGCCCGATCCGCTCAGGGGCAGTTGAATCCGCTCACCGAATCGCGACATCCAGCCAATTTGCCGTGCGGGAACACCGGCCATCAACGCGAAAGCAGGCACATCCCTGTTCACTACCGAGCCGGCCCCTACAAATGCATATTCGCCTACAGTGACACCACATACGATGGTGCAGTTGGCCCCAAGCGTGGCCCCTTTTTTCACCAGCGTATCACGATACTCGTCTTTGCGGGTGACGGCCGAACGGGGATTGTACACATTCGTGAACACCATGCTGGGCCCGCAAAACACATCGTCCTCGAGCGTCACATTGTCATACACGGAAACATTGTTCTGAATCTTGACATTGTTACCGATATGTACGCGGTTGCCTACAAACACATTTTGTCCCAGCGAACAACCCGAGCCGATCACGGCCTTGCCGCATACATGCACCCAATGCCATACGCGGGTGTCCTCGCCGATTTGCGCGCCCTCGTCTACCAGGGCCGTTTCGTGTTTGGTATAACTCATTTTTTCAGATTGTGCAGGAAGGGATGGTAATCGGATACGGGCATACGCGGTTCCTGAGCACGGATGCTGCCCACCGTTTCAATGGCCACGCGGTTGTCTTCAAGGCTGAAGCCGCCGCCGCGGAGCACATCCTCATAAATACGGGTATGCAAATCGGTGAAGCCGTCGGAAAACTCGATTTCGGCGCCGTTCATAGTCAGCATGCGATAGGTCCGCTTGCCCTGTTCGCGGATGGCGGCCGGAATATCTTCCACATCTACCGACAAAAACCAGCGCACCCGGGCTTTTTCGTACTCGATATAACCGCCTGCCTTGTACTCGTCGCGGTAGTGCAACTGGTTGTCGACAACCTTGCCGAACACAAAGTGGAGCATATCATAAAAATGCACACCGATGTTGGTGGCCACGCCACCCGATTTTTTCACGTCACCCTTCCAGGAAGTGAAGTACCACTTGCCGCGGGAGGTGATATAGGTTAGCTCCACATCGAATTTTTTTCCGGCGGGGCTGTTGTCGATATTCTTTTTCAGTTCAATGATGGCGGGATGCAGCCGCAGCTGCAGCACCGTATGCACCTTGCGCCCGGTATCCTTCTCAATCTCCTGCAGTGCATCGATGTTCCAGGGGTTGAGTACGATGGGTTTCTCGCAGATGGCATCGGCATTGGAACGGAGCGCAAAGCGGATATGCGAGTCGTGCAGGTAGTTGGGCGAACAGATAGACACATAGTCCACCGCCTGGGTACTCTGCTGCCTTCTCAGTTTATCGATATAGCGATCGAAACGCTCGAATTCAGTGAAAAAACTGGCATCAGGAAAATAGCTGTCCATGATGCCTACGGAATCATTGGGATCGAAAGCTGCCAGCAGGTTGTTTCCGGTATCCTTGATGGCTTTCATGTGCCGCGGAGCGATGTAACCACCGGCTCCAATCAGTACAAAATTCTTCATATCAGGGGTTTAGCTTGCCTTTTTATCGGCGTATTAGTCATTTCATCCGAAAAAATCATTGGTTTCCGTACGTTGGCAAATGTACAAACAAATGCAGGCAAGGCTCCGGGAACAGACTGCATAACGCTTTTTTTTACTGAATATTTCACTGATTTGCGGCGGATTATCTCCAGAAAAACGGTATTTGACCACTCAATGAAGTTCAGGAAGGATCACACTGCTAATCCGTATTCAGTGTTTGCCAAAGCAGGTCTTTGAGGGTTTTCAGTCCGTTGCCGGTTGCCGAGGAGATGAACACATGGTGTATATTTTCAGGCAACTGCGCTTTGATGTCGGCTGTAAGTTCCTCATCAAGCAGATCGCTTTTGCTGACGGCAATGACCATATTCTTCTGCAGCATTTCGGGATTGTAACGTTCCAGTTCGCTGACCAGGATATCGAATTCCTTACGGGGTGAATCGCTGTCGGCCGGCAACAGGAAAAGCAGGATGGAATTCCGTTCTATATGGCGCAGGAAGCGGTGCCCCAGACCCCTGCCCTCGGCCGCCCCCTCAATAATGCCGGGCAGGTCGGCAATGCAGAAACTCTTTCCTTCACGGTACTCCACCATACCCAGCTGGGGAATAAGGGTGGTGAACGCATAATCGGCAATTTTGGGTTTGGCGGCAGTCAGCACCGACAGCAGGGTGGATTTTCCTGCATTGGGAAAGCCGACCAGCCCCACGTCGGCTAGTACTTTGAGTTCGAGGAGTTTCCAGCCCTCCACACCGGGCTCACCGGGCTGGGCATAGTCGGGGGCCTGATTGGTGGCGGTTTTGAAATTGCTGTTGCCCAGTCCTCCCCTTCCTCCGCGCAGCCAGATGACTTCTTCACCGTCGTGCAAAATCTCCGCCTCTTTTTCACCGGTGATTTCATCACGGGCGATGGTACCCAGCGGTACTTCTATCACAATGTCTTTTCCGAAACGGCCGGTCTGGTTGTTCTTCTTACCGCCTTCGCCGTTCTCGGCCAGCACATTCTTAAAGTAACGGAGGTGCAGGAGGGTCCAAAGCTGGGCATTGCCCTTTAGGATGATATGGGCGCCCCGGCCGCCGTCGCCACCGTCGGGACCCGCCATGGCGTTGTATTTCGTGCGCATGAAGTGCCGGCTTCCCGCGCCGCCGTGCCCGCTGCGGCAGAAAATGCGGATATAATCAATGAAATTGTTTTTCTCCATCAGGCGGTAAAGGTAGGTGGAAGCGGAGACACTGGTGAAGGAGTGAACGTTATGCGGAGGCGAGCAATACCTGCCAGGCCGCATCGGGCTTTCCTTCATTCAGAAGTTCGGCGGCATAACGATGCAGTTCGCGGTCCATCTCTTCGGGATTGATTGAATAATAACTGATGATTTGTTTGAGCCGGGCATCACTGAACGCCGGATCTACCACCGGCATTTCGTGTACATTGCCCAGTTGTCCCAGATGATTTCCGGTAAGGAGCCGGCTGTTGCGGATGCTTTCGGGCAGGGCGTCGATGCCGATGCCGAGTTTCACGTTGGGCTTCTCCACCACAAAGAGGTTGCTTTCGTTCACGCGGCAGTACCAGTCGCCCCCGAGGCGGGCCACATGTTCCATCCGGCGCTGGTCGATCATCGTGTGCTGCTCGTTCAGTATCGATTCATCCACATGCAGCAAAAGCACTTCGGCAATCACCAGTTGGCCGGCTCCGCCCTGTTCTCCCAGGCTTTTGACTTCAAGCACCCTACATTCCATTTTTATTTTGGCCTCCTGTACCAGCGGCGGCTTGATTCGTGCGGCCTGAATTTTGGTGAAGCCGGCTTTTACGAACTCATCCACCCCCTTCTCATATTCACAACTGCTTAGGCTGAGTTGCTGCACCATGGGGTAATCGCAGATATGTATGCCCACTTCGGGCACTTCGAG
>CAZZLI010000157.1:0-5009 GCA_964655055.1 uncultured Ferruginibacter sp. | reverse complement strand
CCGTGCCACCATCGGGTATATTGAAAACAGCCGGGTGATGAACGGCTCCCGTTCGACCATCGGATATATAGAAGACGGGCGGGTGATGGACGGAAACCGCTCCACCCTGGGCTATTTCGACGGCGTAAGACGAACAGATGCGGCCCTGTTCTTTTTCTTCTTCTTTTACTGAACCCGCCCACTTTCGTACAACTTTCTGCCTTGCAGCAATTGGATTGATTTCGATCAATGCGCCACCTGACTCCTGTCATAACCTGAACAGCGATTTTTCAGGAGCATTGACCTGCCGTCAACCACAAGTATGCTTCCTTCCCTCCTGTTTTTCCTGCTTCCGTATTGTATCGGATTTCTTACCCAGGACGCCGCAGCGGTTGTGCGGAAAGCCGATGAAAAGATGCGCGGCAATACCTGCAAGGCGGAACTGAGCATCACCACCGTAAGGCCGGCCTGGCAACGGACGATGAGCGTTCGTATCTGGTCGAAGGGAAAGAACCGTGCAATGATCCGGATCCTGCAGCCGGCACGCGACAAGGGGATAGCCTATCTGAAACGAGGCAACGAGGTTTGGACCTGGATGCCCGCCCTGGAACGCACCATCAAACAGCCCCCTTCGATGATGAGCCAGTCGTGGATGGGAACCGATTTCACCAACGACGACCTGATCCGTGAATCCTCCATCACCGACGATTATGAACACAGCTTCGCCGGCGACACGACGATTGACGGAAGGTCCTGCTACCGCATCAACATGATTCCCAAACCCACGACCGCCGTAGTCTGGAGCCGAATCGTCTCCTATATCGACAAGAAGGATTTCCTTGAATTGCAGATGGTGTTTTATGATGAAAACAATAAACCCGTAAACATCATGAACGCCTCAGCAATCAAACTGATGGACAACAGGATCATCCCCACACGGTTTGAAATGATTCCGTTTGAAAAGCCCGGACAAAAAACCGTCATGGTCTATGATGCCATCAGCTACGACCAACCCATCGAAGAGTCCTTCTTTTCGCTCAATAATCTAACAACAGGCGGGCGTTAGAGCCGAAAAAAACAGATGTGGACGCTCAACCTTGCCGTAAAGAACATCGGGCGCAACAAAAGCCGCACCCTGATCGCCATGGCGGCCATCTATTTCGCAGTCTTGTTGTGCACCGTGGCGCAAAGCCTGAAGCAGGGTGTTTTCGACAACCTGGTCGACAATATCGTAGGCCGGTACACCGGTCATATCCAGATCCACAAAAAAGGCTATCAGGATGAGCAGGTGCTCGACAACAGTTTCACCCATTCGGCATCGCTGCAGGAAAAACTGAAGCATACCGGTAATGTGGCGGCTCTGGCCCCGAGAATCGAATCCTTTGCACTGGCATCGTCCAAAACCACCACCCGCGGCTGCTTGCTGCTGGGCATCGACCCCGATGCGGAAAACGCCATGACATCGCTGGGCGGAAACATGCTGTCGGGAAACTATTTCAACAGGCAGGATAAAACAGTTTTGATGGCTGCCGGGCTTTCAGAACGGCTGCAGGCTCGTGTAGGCGATACCGTGGCACTCATCGGGCAGGGTTACCATGGTTCGCTGGCAGCCGGAAAATACCGGATAAGCGGTTTGCTCCG
This sequence comes from uncultured Ferruginibacter sp., assembly GCA_964655055.1. Lineage (GTDB taxonomy): Bacteria > Bacteroidota > Bacteroidia > Chitinophagales > Chitinophagaceae > Ferruginibacter. Next base: position 3,389 of record CAZZLI010000157.1, on the reverse strand, counting down.
CTGCGGTTCACCCCAGTTGAATGAACGCCTGATTTACCTGCCGCTGGATGCCGCACAGGAGTTTTTTGACGCCCCCGGAAAAATCACCGCCTACATTGTCACGGTACGGAATAAAAAAAACCTCAATGCCAACCGGCAACAACTCGCGCAAGAGCTGGGCAACGACTACGAAGTCATGACCTGGGAAGACCTGCTGCCCGATATCCGGCAGCATATCGAGACCGACTCCAGAAACATGCGCATTTTCCAGGGCATACTCTACATCCTGGTTGCCCTGGGTGTGTTCAGCACCCTGCTCATGATGATGATGGAGCGGAAATACGAGACCGGCCTGTTGCTGGCCATCGGCATGAGCCGGCTGAAGTTGATGCGGCTTTTCGTGTATGAATCACTGTTGACCGTGGGGTTAGGATGCGCGGCGGGATTGTTGACGGCGATTCCCCTGCTGGCTTATCTGAAACGCCATCCCATTCGCATGAGCGGAGAAACGGCCCGGGCCTATGAACGCTTCGGTTTCGAGGCGGTTTTTCCGGCCTCAAACAGCCCTTCTATTTTTTGGGGACAGACAGGAATAGTCCTGTTGATCGGGCTCTTGCTTTCCCTTTATCCCCTGCTGTTCGTGCTGCGGCTCGATGCGGTCAATGCCATGCGCAAATGAAAAAAGTTGTTTTCATAACGACCCTTGCCTGGAGAAACATCTGGCGCAACAGGACAAGAAGCCTGGTGGTGCTTAGCGCTGTCGCCATCGGCATCATGGCCGGACTGAGCGTGCTTGGCCTGTATCGGGGCATGATGAAAAGCAGGATCCAAAAACTGATTCGCGAAGAAACGGGCCATTTGCAACTGCACCATCGCCTTTACAGCAGCCAAAGCGAAGGCATCTTTCCCATTGCAGGGGCCGACTCGGTAGTGATGATCCTCCGGAAAAAAACGGGCGTGCAGGCCGTAGCACCAAGAACCGTACTGCAGGGAATGCTTGCAAGTACAACAGGAACCGCCGGGGTGAAGATTATCGGGATGGATGCGGAACAGGAATACCGCGTTTCGCAACTCGATAAAAAAATCAGGAAGGGCGTCGGCACCGACAAGCGAAAACCACAACCCATCCTGATCGGAGGACAGCTTTCCGAAAAACTGAAAATCGATATCGGAAGCCGGATCGTGCTCACCTTCACCGATACGGCGAACAACCTGGTTTCATCGGCTCACCGCATATGCGGCATCTATGCGTCGGGCAACCGGCAGATTGACGAAGCGGTAGTCTATGTACCCGGCGCGGTAGTGAATGAATTATTGCAGGCCCCTTCGCTGGTCAACGAAATAGCGGTACTGCTCAACAACGACGATGCCGTTGAACACTACAAAGACAGCTTGGCCCGCAGTTTTTCCGGCTTACATACTGAAACCTGGAAGGAGCTTTCGCCCGAAACGGCGCTGATGGTGAACACGGTCGACGATTATTCCTACATCGTCATCATCATCCTGCTTCTTGCACTGGCCTTCGGCATCATCAATACCATGCTCATGTCGGTCATGGAGCGCACCAAGGAGTTCGGCATGATGATGGCGCTGGGAACTTCCACGCGGTTCATCACGCTGATGACCCTGGTGGAGACCATTCTCCTGAGCATCGTGGGCATTCCCGCAGGCATCGGTGCCGCCTGGCTGCTGACCGAACACTATGGAACGGTGGGTATTGATTTTTCGGGAACGGGTCGTGAGATGATGGCCAGCTTCGGATTCAGCACGGTCCTCTACCCGGAATTCCCCTGGGAAAAAGTTCCGGCCCTTTTGGGTATGACATTTTCCATCGCCCTGATTTCCTGGATACTCCCAGCCCTTCAGGTAATCCGCATGAAACCCGTTGATGCCCTTCGACGATAAAAACTTTTAGCCATGAGTAAGACAGTGATTGATGCCCACAATATCAGTAAGGTGTACAATGCCGACACCATTCCGATTCACGCGGTAAACAAGGTACACCTGCATCTGGCCGAAGGGGAATTCACCGCATTGGTGGGCCCCTCGGGATCGGGCAAGACCACATTGCTCAATCTGATTGGCGGACTCGATAAACCCGATACCGGCAATATCCTGATCGGGGGCACCGATATCACCAAGCTGAGCGGCGGGAAACTTGTACAATTCAGGCTGCACCATATCGGCTTCGTATTCCAGTCGTTCAACCTGATTCCGGTGCTGACTGCCAAAGAAAATGCCGAGTTCATCCTGCTGCTGCAGGGTGTTGGAAAAAAGAAACGCGAATCGGTGGTTGCGGACCTGTTCCGGGCCATCGGCCTCGAAGACAAACGCGATGTGCGGCCGGCACAACTTTCAGGCGGACAACAACAACGGGTAGCGGTGGCAAGGGCCCTGGCTTCCAAACCCCGCTTCATTCTGGCCGATGAACCCACAGCCAACCTCGACTCGGCTTCCGCCTCCAACCTGCTCGACCTGATGGCTTCACTGAACAAGGAAGAGAACATGACCTTCATTTTCTCCACCCACGATCCGCGTGTTATTGAACGGGCAAAACGCGTAATCACACTTGTTGACGGAAAGATTAGTTCCGATACCGCTCAGCTGTCCACCGCCTATCCGCACTGAAGAGCAGCAAGATGATCAGAGAAAAACCAAACTGCCTGCCGCAAAAGAAAATCCCTGCCTGTTTTAAGAGCAGGTATATCTCAATCTTATTTCTGCTCGGGTTGTCTGGTTTATGTCTAAAAAGCTACGCACAGGACAGTACCAACCGGGAATCGGCCATACAGATGCAGTGCTATCTGAAAGAAATGATCACCGTGGAATATCAAGGGATACCCGGAAGCACTTCAGCAACCAATCTGGTGCATCAACGTTTGAATCTTGACTGGAAACCGACGGAGTGGTTGCAATTCCGCACGGCAGTCCGGACGCGGTTGTTTTACGGGGATGCCGTTTACCGGAACCCCGGGTTCCAGAAACAAATCGCCGAAAGCGAAGAAAAAATCAACCTGGGCTGGGCCATGGCAAGCGGAACCCGAGGCCTGCTTTATACCAATATCGACCGGTTTTATGCCGATGTTCAGGTCAGAAACTGGAATCTGCGTGCAGGAAGGCAGCGGATCAACTGGGGAGTAACGCCTGCCTGGAATCCGAACGACCTGTTCAACACCTACAATTTTTTTGATTTCGATTATGAAGAACGCCCCGGCAGTGATGCTGTCAAACTGAAGTTTGTTCCTAACGCCCGTTCGTCGCTGGAAGCAGCCATCGTACAAACAACCGATCTGCCCATCATGGCTGTGCGGTATGCCACGAATGTCCGGGGATACGATATCCAACTGCTGGCCGGCAGTTACCGGAAACAGTTTACCGCAGGTGCGGGTTGGGCCGGCAGCATCGGCAGT
>CAZZLI010000156.1:0-5171 GCA_964655055.1 uncultured Ferruginibacter sp. | reverse complement strand
CGACAGTGAATTCAAACATGAGAAATCAGATTGGGCAGTTGAGTCGGGCAAGAATTCCTTTGCAGTGAATTTTCACTGGAAAAATCGTAGCAGAGAATCGGAAACACAATGTGGCTGTTCTATGATTTCACATCCGATTTTTTATTGGTGCAGGGCTTACTTATTTTTGACCTTTAACATAAGAAACGAATGAACACCAACGATACCGTTGAACACTGGAAAAAAATTTCGGTTATCGTAGCCGGGGGCAAGGGCGAACGGATGCAGGGAACTGTTCCCAAGCAGTTCATGCCCCTGCTGGGCAAACCGGTGCTTTACCACACGCTGCTCAGTTTTTTTGAAGCGTACAGCGATATGCAGGTCATTCTGGTATTACCCGAGGCGCATCTGCCGGAGGGTAAGCGCATTGCCGAAACCTATTTTCCGGACCGGCCCATCACCTTTACAGAAGGAGGCGCTACGCGTTTTCATTCGGTCAGAAACGGGTTGAAACAGATAGAAGCAAAGGCAATCGTTTTCGTGCATGATGGTGTACGATGCCTTGCCGATACAGCCTTGATCCGGCGCTGTTACGAACAAACCCTGGAGAAAGGCTCAGCCATACCGGCAATCGACTGCCGCGACAGTGTAAGAATTCTCACTCCGGAAGGCAGCCGATACCTGGACCGAAGCACCCTGAAACTGGTACAGACCCCACAAACCTTCCAGAGTACCCTACTGGTTCCGGCCTATGAACAGGAATACCGGAGCGCATTCACCGACGAGGCCACCGTTGTGGAAGCGGCAGGACATCCGGTGCATCTTACCGAAGGAAGCGTGGAGAACATCAAACTCACTGTGCCGCTTGACCTTATTGTTGCTGAAGAACTGCTCAAAAAAAAGGCAACCGGATGAACACCGGAGTGTCCAGCGGTTGCCGCACATGAGGCTGCCTGACCATGACCACCGGTCACGCAGTACATTCAGCGATTCAGGATCGGGAAAACTCAACTACTGCATTCATCTCAACCCTACGCTCGCCGCTCATGATTTCTTTCCGGATGTGGTCCAGCTGCCGCTGAAGTCCGCTAATCTGGCTTTCGCGCATGCGGATATCCTCCTCATCGGCATCGGCTTTGATCTGGTTTTCGTGAAAACGGATTTTCACCTGAACGAGATGGTTCAGCAACTCCAGGCTCTCCTCCGGAGTGAATTGACCTTTGATCAGTGACAGTTCCATATTGTTTTATTTGAGAGGTTGACTGATAATCAAGGATTAACGTTCAACGGTTCAACAGTTGGCTGACAAGAACGACATTTACCACTCAACATTTACCACTTATCATTTACCATTCTTCATTCACCGCCCATTACCTTGATTCAGAAAAAAGACTTAATGTATGCGAAGTTTACTGCCCCTGCCCCAACGAGAACGCCGGAACACCATCAAAGGCATACAGGTTCTCGGTTTTGACCACATCGATACTTTTCTCTTCGGCGGAACGCAAGAGGTCGATGATGTCGGACTTGGAAATCACATGCCCGTCTACAGGCTTGAACCGGCAGCGCCAGTGGTCGGTACAGAAGGTTTCCTCAAACCCGTCGGGCCATACCTTGATACCCCTGTTGGTGATCATGGACAGGGATGCACCGGCCTTGTTGATTTTTCCGGCAAGGTCCGCGAGTTCCTGGGGATTGGTACCACGCCAGTGTACGAAAAGATCAACGCCCTGCAGCTTCTTGTCGGCCGCCGGCTTGCGCTTGTAGGGCTGAAGCTTGAGGGTATGGTTGCTGCTGTAGGATACAGGCTTGAGTGTGGAAGGTTGTTTACCGAGATTGGCAATCACCGCTTCAGCAAAAGCTTTTGTTCCAACTTTCTTCGTACTCACCCCTTCCTTATAAATATCATAGGTGTGGATGCCCTGTTCGATGGTGGCAAGCCAGGCGTTTTGCACCTTCTCCGCAATATCGGCCTGACCGATATGGCTGAGCATCATGATTGCGCCCTGCAGCAGACCGGAAGGATTGGCCATATCCTGACCGGCCCGGCGTGGAGCCGAACCATGGATGGCTTCGAACATTGCGCAGGTTTCGCCGATATTGGCCGAACCGGCAAGCCCGACGGAACCGGCAATCTGTGCGGCAACATCAGACAATACATCCCCATAAAGGTTGGGCATGACAATCACATCAAAAGCCTCGGGCGTATCGGCCATCTTGGCGGCACCGATATCGATGATCCAGTGCTCGTTTTCGATATCGGGATATTCGGCGGCGATTTCATCAAACACCTTGTGAAAAAGGCCGTCGGTCTGCTTCATGATATTGTCTTTGGTGAAGCAGGTCACTTTCTTGCGCTTGTACTGACGGGCGTATTCGAATGCATAGCGAACAATCTTTTCGCAACCCGGACGGCTGATGAGTTTCAGGCACTGCACCACTTCATCGGTCTGCTGATGCTCGATACCCGCATACAGGTCCTCCTCATTTTCGCGGACTATGACGATATCCATGTTTGGATGCTTGGTGCGCACAAAGGGATGCAGGCTCATGCAGGGCCGTACATTCGAATACAGGCCAAGGAACTTACGGGTAGTCACATTCAGGCTTTTGTAACCGCCACCCTGCGGAGTTGTAATAGGCGCTTTGAGAAATACCTTGTTGCGGCGGATCACATCCCAGGACTCCGGGGCGATGCCCGACGTGTTTCCGGAAAGATATACCTGCTCGCCCACGGCGATTTCTTCGGTACGGATGCGGGCTCCGGCGGCCATGATGATGGAAAGGGTGGCATCCATGATTTCTGGGCCGATGCCGTCGCCCTTGGCTACTGTAATGGTGGTCATGTGCGTTGATTTGCCTGCAAAATTGGTGAAGCAGGTCAATAAAATATTTTTATCTTTACAATAATACCCATAAATATAATTTATGAATCATTCCCTGCAACAGCTGGAAGTGTTTGCCCGGATCGCCGAAGTGGGCAGCATCACCCGGGCTGCGGACGAACTGCACCTGAGCCAGCCCGCGGTATCCATCCAACTCCGGAATTTCCAGCGTCAGTTTGAAATTCCGCTGACCGAGCTGATCGGCCGTAAACTGCATATCACCGAATTCGGCTGGGAGATTGCCCATGCAGCCCGGAAAGTGCTCGAAGAAGTACGGTTGATTGAAAGCAAGGCCAGGGCGCACAAGGGAAAGCTGAGCGGAAGAATACGGGTAGCCGTGGTTTCTACCGGTAAATATGTGATGCCCTATTTCCTCTCCGATTTCCTGGCCCGACATCCCGGAGTCGAACTCTTTATGGATGTAACCAACCGGTCTCGGGTGATCCAAAGCCTGGAAAACAATTCGGTGGATTTCGCCCTGGTATCGATAGCGCCACCGCACCTGATCACCGAACGGGTGGAACTGATGCAGAACAAACTTTTTCTGGTAGGCAACCGTCCGCCGGAAAACCGGAAGGGAGCCCTATCGAAAGATATGCTGAAAGAACTTCCGCTGATCTACCGCGAAGAGGGATCGGGCACGCGGATGGTGATGGAAACCTTTATGGCAAAAAACAAACTGAAGGTTCAGAAAAAACTGGAATTAACCAGCAACGAAGCGGTAAAGCAGGCAGTGATGGCAGGTTTGGGCTATTCCATCATGCCGCTTATCGGCATCAAGGAAGAATTGGAAATCGGCAGCCTGCACATTATTCCGGTTAAGGGATTGCCGGTAAAATCGGTATGGAACCTTGTCTGGCTTAAGGGCAAGCAGTTTGCACCACAGGTGAAACAATACATCGATTATCTGAAAAAAGACAAGTACCGCATCATGAAAGAGCGGTTCGACTGGTTCGATCAATATTAAGCGAGATCTCTATCAACGCAGCACTTCCTCCAGCTTGCGATCGAGGTCTTCGCCGCGGAGGTTCTTGCTGATGATTTTCCCCTCGGGATCGAGCAGGAAATTCTGTGGTATGCTCTGCACCTTGAACTTCTGGGCGACGGCATTACCCCAGCCCTGCAGGTCGCTGACCTGCGTCCAGGTGAGATTATCCTGATAGATGGCCCCGAGCCAGGCATCCTTGGCCTTATCCAGAGAGACGCCCAGCACGGTGAAATTCTTTCCCTTGTATTTGTTGTAACTGGCAACCAGATTGGGATTCTCCATGCGGCAGGGACGGCACCAGCTTGCCCAGAAATCCACCAGCACAAATTTTCCACGGAAGGAGGAAAGCGATACCATGCGGCCCGATGTATCGGCCTGGTTGAAATCGGGCATGGCCGTTCCGATGGCGTTGATCTTGCTTTCGGCAATCTGGTCACCGATGTATTGCGCCATTGGAGAGGCTTTTACGGCAGGACTCAGCTTGTTATAGAGATTCTCCGCCTCGGCACCACCCAAACCCAACTGGCTGTACCGGATGATAGCCAGCGGTGCCACATAAGAACCGGGATTGGCAATCACAAAATCGGTACAGGCTTTAGCAGCGAGATTTACCTGATCGGGCGTTTTCACTGCATTTTCAGCAAACAGATCCTTGTAGGGAAACAGCACCCGGTTGAATTCCACAAACTGCTGATGCGCCGGTGAGCCCTTCACTTCCGACGTCTCCACCGATTCGCTGGTGCCCGTGATATTGATATTGCTGTTATCGATAAACAGGGTGAGGTAGGGCGGCTTCTTATTGAATAGAATGATCCGGAAATCGGGTGAAGGAAGTTTTCCGGTGAAACTGAACTTGTTATCCTTGACAACCGATTCGGCTTCCGGCTTGCCGGTTTGTCCGTTGAGCAGGGAAACCGGGGTATTGTCGGGGAAGCCGGTGAAGTTGCCTTCAATCCTGAAGGAAGGTTCGGCAACAGCCGGCTTCGCAGCGGGCGTTTTCTTCTTTTGGGCGAAAAGCAGGGCAGGCAGCAGGGCCATCAGGAGCAGCGTCTTTTTCATAGTCAATGTTTACACGGCTTTTTCCGGTGCCGCCGGAGTTATTTGTTATGATGCAAATTAACAAGATTTGAAGAAACCAAAGGCCCGACCGGCCGATTTAACATTTCTAATACCGATTGGATATCTGTAATGGACCAATTTCATTGGCCCAAACTGCTATCACATCGGCATTATACGGGAAAACTTTTGGGCTAATACCGATTGAATATCTGTAATGGACCAATAATATTGGCCCAAACAGCTATCACATCGGCATTATA
>CAZZLI010000155.1:0-5260 GCA_964655055.1 uncultured Ferruginibacter sp. | reverse complement strand
ACGTTCGGGACGTAGGGGCCGCTGGTTCGAATCCAGTCATCCCGACATGACTTCTAAAAGGGCAATCCGTTGAAGGGTTGCCCTTTTTTGATTTACTCAATTTGACTGAATCAGGATTGGCTGGATCTGAAGATCATGGGATTGCAGACTGCTTGTCAGGCGCATCTCCTAAACTGAGCTGGGTATTACCTTGTTTCGGAAACCGCAGATGTTGTCTGAATAGCGGATGAAACGGATTGAAGGATTTCGCGGATTATTTATCGCCGGGCAAAATAGAAAGAAAGCGAGAGCCACAAAGATTGAGGCAACCCATGTCCCGTCTCTACCGGCCCTGGGAAAAAAGAGAAGGGTACCCTAGAGTATGGTCAGATTAATGGTGATAATCGTTGTTTCGCCGTAATCATCATCATCGTCGTCATCATTGTCATCATCGTCATCATCATCGTCGTCGTCACTGCAACCCGATCCCTTGATTTTGATTTCCACCACCTCTTTTCCGTTTCCGCCCAGCTTGGGTGCACCGGCTTTCAGAAAAGTATATACCCCCAGAGAACTGTTCGGCACAATTTCGCTTTGGGTGTAACTGATGGCCTGTCGGGTGATTGCGGCCTTATCATCATAATCGCCATAGGGGCTCAAATCAAGTGTGTATACCGTGCCGGCAGCAACAGACACATCCAGGGTGATACGCTTCGTCCTTTTATAATCTTCTTTCGCGCAGGAAGACAGGAGTAGCACCAAACTCAAACAAGAAGCAAGAAAAGGCAGTATCTTTTTCATAAAATTAAGTTTCATATTAGAATTCCAAATCTACAAAACTATTCAGATAATTCTGAAAAATTGACCCTAACCTTTACAACAGAGATCCTGACAGCCTAATGCCAGGACCAAGGCAAAGCCCACGTCGTCAAAAACTGAAACCGGTACTGTACCGATGGATTAAAAAAATATCAATGTCATGGCCGAAGCACCCTGACTTCAAAAACCAGATTGGCAAATGGGGGCACTTTGTTTCCGGCACCGCCTGCACCATAAGCCAATTTGGAGGGCAGGTAGAGCAAGGCTGAATCACCATAAGAGAGTGCCGCGATACCTGCATCAAAACCCTCAACCGCTTCAAAATTAGAGGCATGAAGCGCAAAGGGCTTTTTAAACGTGGTAGATTCGAACTCAATCCCGTTGTCCAACCGGCCGCGGTATACCACATGCACCGAATCCATCTTCCGGATTGCCGGACCCTTGCCCGATTCAACCTTATAGATACAGACACCGTTGGGCAAACGGGTCAGAGGCTGACTTGCGGTTTTCATCAAGCTGTCAAAAGAAGCGGCAGCCCTTTCGTAACCCGATTTTTCGGCAGCAACCCGTAACTTCTCATAGCGTTCGCTTTCGCGACCAAATTCCGCCATCGCCATACTGTCGGAAGTAAAGCGCTGCTCCAGTTTCAGATATACACGTATATACTTTCCGCGCTCCAGAAAATAGGGCGGATAGGTTTCGGCAGCGGCACGCTTCATGATTTCCTTCGTGGAGAAAAGACATACCGCACTGTCGTTCACCCGCATCAGCGGCAGAATCTCGGTATAATCGAATTTCCGCAAGGTGCTGTCGATCTTTACGAATTCCGCTACCGTGGTGCGGTTGTCGTTCAGCAACGAATCGTCGATGAACTGGCGTATATATACTTTCACCACATCGCCCGTAAGCAGCGAATCGCCGCCACCGGTTGCGCGGATAATCTTGTACTGAAACCCGCTGGCCGTTGTGGTGAAGCCCTCTTCTTTCGTAGCACGATCCACATTGCGCTGGTTGCAGGAAAGAAGAAACAGCGAAGCTGCAAAAAGGATTTTTTTCATATTCTGGTTTTGACTGGATGATGCATCGATGAAGAGAATTGCATAAGGTGAACCTGTTTTTTGAAGACCCGACTTACTGGATGATGATTTTACCTGATGTCAAATTCCGGCCGTCCGTTCCGATCATACGGTAAAAATACAGGCCCGGAGCGAAAGCAGCGGTATTGATTCCGGCTGCAACATTGAATGGGAAGCTTCCCAGCAGCCTTCCCGCCGCATCATGGAGTTGCAGGATGCCATCGGCAGCGGACTCGTTTACCAGGACATTAAGCCGCTGCCCCCGCCTGACCGGATTGGGATATACCCATACCGGCTGCTTCCCGTTGTGCAGAATCGAAACGATTTCCGTGTACACGATTTCACCGCCTGTGTAGATAAATACCCGGTAATAGTTGAGTCCGGAAGAAGGCTCATTGTCATAAACCGTATACCCCCCGGGTCCGTTGCCGGGCAAAAGCATTCCCAGGCGCTTCAGCGGACTACCTGAGGCGGACACCATATAATAAACAAGGCTATCAGTATCCGATAGATAACTCAGCGAAAGCGTCAGTTTGACCCGGTCGCCGGCCGTTTCAGCCACCAGGGCCTGATAGAAGCAATCAACCCCCTGGTTCAGCACATTGATGGCGTAACTCCGCGTGATCGATATGCCGCTGCTTGTAACCGGTTCCACTGCGAACACCTGTTCAGAATGTACGTTGCGGCTGAGGACGATAAAGGTATCGGCAATCGTTGCAAATGCACCGATATAGGCAGAATCGCGGAGGTTAAACAACCGGTATGCCACAGCCAGCGGATGCTTCTGCCAGGAAAGGCGCATGGAATCGGCGCACAGATAGTCGACCCGGACGCTGGTAAGCGGAGCAATCACAAACTTCTCCGAGTAAAATGAGCCGAACGGACAGTCCATACGCAATTGGGCAAGGGTAACGGTGTCGGGTACCGACCAGGCAAACGAGCGTTGTGACAACGGAACGTTTGTACTTAATTCACGCCAGTGCATACCCGAATCCAAAGAAACCAGAAGTGTGCCGGTGGCATTTGTATCGGCCAATGCGGTCTCCCAGCGGATAGGGAGCACCGGATTTTCTTCACGATTGATATCCTCGGGACGAACGGGATTGGTGAAGCGGAAGGTATTCAGCGTATCAATGCTCCAGGCGATATGGAAGGACTGATTCGAAGAGGTTGCCAATGCACGGGCAATCACCTTGACCTGATAAGTACCGGCTTCGGGCAAGCGGATACTGACCTGCTCGGAAGTATTCAGCGAATCGCGCTTGCGCACCGGCAAAGCCCGTAGCGAATCGGCCGAGGGATATGTACTGAGGCACCAGGGTTTATAAACGGCACCCGATGCCAATGCGGTCACTTCCAGATCGAGGTCGTTCACCAATGCACGATAGGTATTGAATAGAGCGGAAGTATCGGTCCAGCAGAGCGTAATCTTCAGTTGCGACGCCTGCGCGGGAAGAACGATTGTCTTCGCCCACACTTCCGAGGGAGAAAGCTGACCACTATCAAATTGCCGCTGCTGCATCAACCGTGTGGAACGAAACAGGTTCAGCAAGCCATATCCGGTTCGATAGTCGATGCCGGGGGCTCCTATATCATCAGCCCCGGTGAAGAGAACCGCCTTGATGAGGGATGCAGGGGCAGACACCTGATTGGTACTGTCTTTGTAAAGTTGCTGCAATACGGCTGCGGCACCCGAAACAAGGGCTGTAGCTTCGGAAGTGCCGTTGGGTCCCAACGCGGTGATCTGCGGCCCCAGTCTTCCGTCGTACAACGGGCCCGATGAACTGAATGGAGCAGGCCTACCACTTGTATCGACAGCGGCAACGGTAAGCACATTCTTGGCCATTTTAAAATTTCCCGTGAGGTTCCCGAAGCCCCTCAGATTGGCATAAGTGCCTGTAGTGGCTGATTCCTGGCCTCGGTTGCCGGACGAGAACACATGCAACAAGTTGCTGTAACGCACTGCCTGCAGATCATAAGCCTGCGCCTCTGCGCCATAAAAAGGTTGGATTACGGTTCCATAGGCATGGTTCTGTACCGTTACGTTTTTATCCATCAGCAGTTGGGTGCTGTCGGGAAAAAGATTGGAAAACGAACTGGGGAAGAAATTACAGTTCCAGGCCACTCCCTTCCCCGAAATGAAACTGTTTCCGGCTCCACCTGCCAGCGTTGCCACTACGGTGGCGTGATTATCGTTCTGCGGATCGGCAATTACAGAGGGCTGAACGCGACGTTTCAGATCGATATCCGTAACATCAGGCAGCTTCTCCTTGATGCCGATGGTAATGCCCCGGCCATTGAGGGAAGGCCAATAATAATCCATCCTGTTGAGGGCATTGATGTTCCGGAAAAATCCATTGACCAGCACATCCGAACCGGCAGCGTGGTGAAGGTCGGCAAACAAAAGCGCGGGATGAGTGAGCACCTGCGCGAAAAAAGTTGCCGAATCGCATTCTATGACGGCAGCCCCGCTCTCGCGGTGAAGAGATAGGACATCTGCCTGAACTTCTTCTCTTCTCAAATCATCCAGGAAAGCTCCGAGATTCTCGCACACAATGGAAAAAGTAAGCTTCCCTACTTTCCGTGCAGATGATCCGTTTTGCATTTCCCAAAGTGTTGGTGATAATTTCCATGCATCACCGGCAGGGACCCACTTTTCCATACAAGCTCCTTCGAAAAATGAAAAGGCGGTATCTGAATGCCTGATTACAGCGGTAAGCACGCCAAGCGGACGGACAATTTTTTTCCGCCACTTTTCTATGCAACCGGCATCGCGAAATTGCACGATAAAAAACCGCGTTCCTTCAACAGTTGTAACAGATCTTCCTCCGGCATACATTTCAAACCACGGCTCTGCTTGAACAAGATCTTGCTGCGCCTCTGCGGAAGGCTGCATAAAAAAAACGGACATAAGAAAAAGCAAGTAGTGCAGCAAGGCGCTGCGGCGACCGGGTAGCAGGAATTTTTCACGACTTGGCTTCATCGACCGTTTTTATGATCGGTTTTGTTTAACCATCTGGCTCATCTGGCGCAAGTGTTCGCCCAAGCGATCACTTGTGTCTGTTTATTCTACCCGATTGTATCGGGATTTAGCAACTCAAAAGTTGAATAGGTAGTAACCCGTGCTGGTTAGAATAATAATCGATTGCGCTGCTATATTTATATTGCTGTGGCTCCCACACAATTCCACTTCGAACAGGATTTTCATGTAAATAGTTCAGCCGTTGTTTCATTTTTTCATTCGTTTTTAATTCTGTAGGATGGTAATCCTGTTTCCAAAACTGAAAATCCTTATTGCTATTGTTGTTTTTACCAGTGAAAGAAAAAATATTCAACATCCATTCCCTGCGACTTTCTTTTTCATTGTCATGCAATGCCTTTATAAT
>CAZZLI010000154.1:0-5460 GCA_964655055.1 uncultured Ferruginibacter sp. | reverse complement strand
GCCAGTCGCGATTCCAGAAATCCACCCAACTGTACAGGGATTTGATGTTTTTCGGCAACACGCAGCATGAGTAGCGCCCTGAACAAGCCGCCCGATTTTCCCAGTTTGATATTGAAGCGGTCGCAGGCGCCGATGGCCAGCAGCCGCTCGGCATCATGCTCATCGCAGCAGCTTTCATCGGCCATAATAGGCAGGGGGCTGTTCCGTTTCAATTCAGGCAACTCCATGAATTGCCAGCGGGGGATAGGTTCCTCGCAGTGCTGTATGTTCATATCGGCCACGGCATTGAGTACCCGAAGCGTGCCGGCCGGATCCCAGCCCTGGTTGGCATCCAGCCGCATTGGAATCTCAGGGCCTATGGCTTTGCGGATTGCCTGAACTCTGAGGATATCCACATCAGGTTGGCCGCCAAGTTTTACCTTGATGAAGGGGAAGCCGCTTCGCTTGATTTCTGCGGCCTGAGCCGCCATTTGCTCCGGCGTATTTATACTTACCGTATAATCGGTGGCTATGGTTTTACCGGGCTCCCCTCCGAGGAATTGCCAGAGCGGCATGCCTGCATGTTTTGCCGCAATATCGTACAGCGCCATATCGAATGCGCTTTTGATGCTGTTGTTGGCATAAATTATCCTGTTCATTTTTCCGGTGCAGCCGGCAAGGTCAAGCGCATCGGCTCCTTTCAATACGGCACCCAGATATTCGGCAACAGCAAAAGCCGTGTCCATGGTTTCGCCATTGATGCTTGCAAACGGGCTGCATTCTCCCTGTCCCTCAATACCGCCTGAGGTCACAATCCGGATCAGCACATTTTCAGCATGGGTATTGCTTCCGAGTGAAGTGATGAACGGTTTCTTCAGCGGAATCCGAAGCCGGTATGCATGAATTTCGGTGATTTCGGTGGTGTTGGTTTCAGGCATTTCCTTGGTTTTGGTAAAGTTGGTAATGTGGTATCTAACCCGGGTTGTTTAATACAATCCGACCATTCATCGAAGTTGGATAGATTTTTGCTGTACTGTTCGGTGGTCTTGCTATTTTTAGGATTCAATGTACGCAATTGTCGATATCGAAACCACGGGTGGGCATGCTTCCTCGAACGGTATCACGGAAATAGCCGTGTGCCTGCATGACGGTGAACGGGTGATCGACCGTTTTGAAACCCTGGTGAATCCGGAACATCCTATTCCTTCCTACATCGTTTCACTCACCGGCATATCGGCTGCGATGGTGGCATCGGCACCCCGCTTCGATGAAATCGCCGGCAGGCTGCATGCGCTTTTGTCGGGTGCCGTGTTTGTCGCGCATAATGTGAATTTCGATTACTCGTTTGTCAAGCATCATCTCCGTGAATCGGGTTATGAGCTGCAGACGCCGAAGCTCTGTACCATCCGTCTTAGCCGAAAAGTGTTTCCCGGGCTACCTTCCTACAGCCTTGGTAATTTATGCCGGAGCCTTGGTATAAACGTTGAAAACCGTCACCGGGCAGGAGGCGATGCTGCAGCAACAGCCGAATTGTTCGCCCACCTGATGCGCAACGAGGCACAGAAACATATCGACCAGATGCTTCGCCGTTCTTCGGGCGAGCAGTGGATGCCCCTGCATATCGATCGAGAAGATATCGATGCGTTACCCACGACTCCGGGGGTTTACTATTTCCTGAACCAGAAGAAAAAAGTGATTTATGTGGGCAAGGCGGTGAATGTCCGCAAGCGGGTAAGCAGCCATTTCACCACCAATGGCCCCGATCGTAAACGGCAGAACCTGATGCGTCAGGTGCACTCCATCCGCAGCAAGACATGTGCCACCGAACTTGAAGCCATCGTGCTGGAAAGTACTGAAATACGCCGGCTCTGGCCCTATTACAATGTCAGTCAGAAAAGGGCCGTGAAGAAATACGGCCTTTATGAATACACCGATCATCTTGGCTACCGACGGCTGGTCATAGATACCCGTAAGAAGAATCTGCCTGCCCTATACCGGTTCCAGTTATTGCAGGAGGGGGTAAGCATGCTGAAAAAACTCATTGCTGGTCATGGACTGCACGAGAAGCTTTGCTATATCAACCAGACGGCAATCAGTCCCGAAGAGCGGGCCGAACTTGAACCTCCCGAATCGTATAACCTCAGGGTAGGTCAGGCTTTGGCTGCGCTCGGTGAAATGCTGCCCACATTTGCTGTGGTGGACAAGGGCATCCGGAAGTCTGAAAAGCTCTGTCTTTTGGTGGAACGCGGTTCGTTCTGGGGTATGGGTTATTTGTCCGATTCCGTTTCCCTGAACAATTTATCATTGGTGAAACAGCACCTGCAGCCTTATCATGACAACGATACCATACGCAGCAGCATTTATTCCTTTCTCGAGCAGTACCCTGCTTGCCGGATCGATTTCAATGCTTCCGGTATTCCTACTGATACAAAAACATAGTGTCGGGATTCTCCTTTCCAGCTGTTTGGGGTTGGGAGCTCATCCAATTTCGAATTCCTGTTTGTTCGGGAAAACAGTTCACCACACATTCCTCGGACAAAGGTCGCCGTAGCTGTTGTTGAGCAAAAAGCCGATGATAATTTCGTGGCTGTTACGCGAGTAGGTGCTTAGCCGGCTGTTGAAGGTCATATCGTAGGCATAACCCACATTGAAGGTATTTGACACATTGAATCCCGCCATGGCCGTCATGCCGCCCAACTGGTCGGAAATCCGGTATCCACCACCGATCCAGGCGATATCGCGGTACTGGAGCTTCAGGTTCGTATGCACTTGCATCGGAAAAGGCTGGACGAATTGGAGATTCACAGAAGGCAGGGCGCTGATATCATCGCTGAGCCAGAGCCGGTAGCCACCGGTTACAAAGAGATGGGGCGTGTAAAAGGTTCCGTAATTGGCAGCATTGGTAAAACTCGCCTTTCCCGGAAGGATGTTCAGCACCGAAGTGCCAATGAAATAATTTTTTGCATAAAGCCAGAGACCTGCGCCGATTTCAGGAAGGAAATTGCTCAGTTCGCCGTTGTTCAATCCGATTGCCGGGTCGTTGGGATTCAGGGAGCCCCAGATGATCTTGCTCCTGTCGAGGCTGGTGTTGGAGAACCCTGCCTGGAACCCGGCAGACAAGGTAAGCCCGGGACTCAGGGGCCTGTGGTAGGCATAGGTAAGGTAGGTTGAGAACCGGTTGATGTATCCGGTGCGGTCGTTCATGACAATGATGCCGGCCCCGTGATGCGGGGTAGGTGTCTGGTATTCCATATATCTTCTTTCCCCGCGAAGATTGGCGCCGCGTTTACCGAAGGATGTAGCGGTGTTACGTTCCGCCTCCTTGTCGTGACCGAAGGGTTTATGGAATGTGAAATAGGTGGTTACCGGTGCGCCATCGATGCCGGTCCACTGGTTGCGGTAACTGAGTTTGACATCGGTATAGTTTTCAATGCCGCTTATGGCGGGGTTCAGGAGATAGTTATTGAGGATGTACTGGCTATGCATGGGTTTCTGCTGGGCGGAGGCATCGGGCAAACCGATAGAAAACCCAAAAAGCAGGGCGCTGGCAAGACAATATGAAATCCTCTTCAACATGAATACCGGAAGGTTACATAGTTTAAAATCGGAGCTGCAAGTTAACGCTTTTGCATGGTCGGAATAAGAGAATGGCCCCCCGATGCTTAACGCCTGAAAGCCTTTTCTGTTCGACAGGCCGGGGCAGGAAAAGTAAAAAAGATGTCAGGTCAAAAAGCGTTTTTCTCGCCCCGGACCACGCCATAGACGGTCATGAACAGGATGCGGATATCGAGCCAGATGCTCCAGTTTTCCAGATAGTAGAGGTCCAGGAAAACCCGGTTTTCAAGCTGGGCCATTTCGGTGATTTCGCCCCGGTAACCGTTGACCTGGGCCCAGCCGGTAATGCCCGGCTTCACAAAATGCCGCACCATGAAATTTTCCACCACCTGCGAATACTGGGTGGTGTGTTTGAGCATATGCGGCCGGGGTCCCACAAGGCTCATATTGCCAATCAGCACATTGATGAACTGGGGAAATTCATCGAGACTGGTCTTGCGGATAAAACGGCCCAGCGGGGTGATACGTGCGTCATTCCGTTGCGCCTGTTTCGCATCGGCATCCGGATTGATATACATGCTCCGGAACTTGTAGCATACAAAGGGCCTGTTGTTACGCCCGTTTCGGATCTGTTTGAAAAACACGGGTCCGCGGGAGGTCAGTTTGATCAGCAGGGCCATCAGCGGAATCAGCCAGCTGAGGATGAATATCGTCACGGGAACGCTCACCAGCAGATCGAGCACCCGTTTCTTGATGCGGTTGCCCATATCGTCGAGCGGTTCGCTGCGTAACGAGAGCACCGGAAGCTCGCCGATATAGTTGATCACTACGGGTTTGTTGATGAACAGGTTGAAGTCGGGAACAATCTTGAAGCGGATGCATTCCATTTCGGCCCGGCTCATAAGGGAATAGATAAGTGGATTCTGTTCCGGGGTGACGGTGCTGTAGATTTCCTGTACATCCATCTCTATGGCGGCTTCCAGGGTTTTGGAAATATCGGTAATAATGGGGTGCCGCGAAAGTTCCTGTACGTTGGCCTCTTCTTCCACAAAAGCCACC
The DNA here is from genome assembly GCA_964655055.1 of uncultured Ferruginibacter sp. GTDB lineage: Bacteria > Bacteroidota > Bacteroidia > Chitinophagales > Chitinophagaceae > Ferruginibacter. The sequence continues at coordinate 867 of CAZZLI010000154.1, read as the reverse complement.
ACCCGGCTGTTGATGCCTTCCTCGGAGAAATATTCCTCCAGTTTCTTGGCCGTGGCATTGTAGCCGATGATGAGCACATTGTTCTGCAGGAAATTCGTGCGGCGGAAATAACTGCTGATGCCGATATAGATGAAGCGGTTCAATAAGAGTCCGCCGGCGAATCCGATGATACAGGCAAAAATGAACAAGCGCGAGAGTTCATACTGCCTGCTGAAGAAAAGGTAGAATAACAGGCCAATCACCCACAACAGATACACTTGAACGGTGCGCTTGGTAAAGGACTCGAAGTTGAGGATGATGGCCGATGAATAGGTGCGGCCACCGATAACAATCAGCACCCAGATCAGGTTGATGACGATCCACATCTGCAGGTACGACTGCCGGTAAACCGCATCGATATCACGCTGGATCAGCAGGGTACGAAGCAGCAGCAGCGTGAGGTTCAGCATCAGCAGGTCGAGGAAAACCAGTGATTTCTGAAGATATTCCCTGAATTGCTTTTGCATGGTACTGAAGGAGAATTGACAGAGGCAAAATTAAAGCTATATTTCCTAGAAGGATGAGGTAAAAAATGGTATATGCTTCGGCATGTAATACGGAAGTGACTTCGCTTTTGGTCCAAAAATTTACCCGTATGATGCCGATTTGATAGCTGTTTGCGCCAATAAAATTGGTGCATTACAGATATCCAGTCGGTATTGGTGCATTACAGATATCCAGTCGGTATTGGTGCATTACAGATATCACATCTCTCTAACTTCAGCGAGTTAGCATCTATTTTCTATTCTTTAAAACTCTTGACAATCGGTATAAAGGTTTGAAAGGTTTGAGAGGTTTGAACGGTTTGCTCCGTTGAGACTATCCCTT
>CAZZLI010000153.1:0-5495 GCA_964655055.1 uncultured Ferruginibacter sp. | reverse complement strand
ATCAGGGAAGGCAGGTCTTCAATCCGGGTCAGTGAATAAGGCGGACCCGCAAAAATCAGGGAATAGGGTCCGGAAGCATTTTCCAGAAAACTGAATACATCCGACTTGACCACCTGCAATTGGTTGAAGCCCAGGGATGCCGCCGTCGTTTTGATAAAGGCATGCATCGAAGGATCCTTTTCCACGATGGTTGCTCCGGCCACTCCCCTGCTCATCAATTCGTAGCTGATGCATCCGGTTCCGCCAAAAAGATCGAGTGTGGTCAGTGCCGGAAAATCAAGATTGTTTCCGATGATATTGAACAACCCCTCTTTGGCGATATCGGTAGTGGGCCGGGTATGCGGCATGGAAACTGGCGGTTTGATTTTCCGTCCGCCATGGATACCTCCTATGATGCGCATGCGGCTAAGGCGAAGAGATTGCTGAAATAATGCCGCGGATAGGCATCAAGCCCGGCGGGATAGGTGAATGCACCCGGCAGGTCCGAAAACCTGATTTCGGGGAAGTATTTATAGAGTTCCTGATACAGGGCAGAATCCGCATCAATCATTCCATTGAGCTCAAGCTGGAGCTCATGCGGCTGAATACTGAAACTGTTGCAGAGTTGCAGCAGGTAATAAACGGCATCCAACGGGGCCTTGAACAGGAAGGTCTGGATGATCTGCAATTCACCGTTCCGGAGGAGCATGGCCGTGAAATGGTTGTTGCTGAACACGCAATACAACAGATCCCCGTTGCTGGGTGCGATTTCCGGAAGCAGCGAATAAAGATGCACCGAGCGGTCGGCTTTGAATAGATAGGAAACGGTAGCCTCGATCCGCTTGTTCACCCCGTAGATGTTATAGACATCCAGTGCCGTCAGATGGTCTTCGCGAACGGAAATTTCGGAAGTATCACCATGCAGCAGCTCGATAAACGGCTTGTCGGATGAAGGATGTTTGAATTCGGCGGGAACGAAGGTTGTTACCGGGTTGTTATATACGATGGTGATCTTGCTGAACAATTTGTTGAAGACAGGATGCTCGATAGCCATCTCGGTCAGCAGCGAACAGGCTTTTTCCTGGTTCGGATCGTCTTTGATGAAATAGATGGCCAGGGCGATACAATGGTTGTTCTGGTCGATGACGAGGTAAGCGATATGGCTGGTACCGATTTCGATGGTCAGGCGTGCATCAGGCGAGGTCGCGTTGTTGTCGTCCAGAATGTAAAACGTGGCGGTCAATCCCTAATTGGTTTAAAGGCAAAATAAGGATATTTTTACCAACTGATGGAAACTGCTTCCCTGGCAAAGGATTTGAAGGTACAGGTTACCAACCGGCAGATCCTTTCCATTGCCCTGCCGATATCACTGGCCATACTTATTCCGCAAATCAACCTGCTCACCAACAGCATTTTTCTGGGCAACCTCAGCACTGCCGCTTTGGGCAATGCAGGCATCACCGGAGTCTTCTACCTCATCTTTGCTGCAGCAGGTCACGGCTTCAACAATGCTGTGCAATCGGTACTTTCTGGATATGCCGGATCAGATCAACCCGGGCGCTTCAAAATAGTACTGGCGCAGGGTATCCGCATCTCGCTCTTGTTTGCCGCCTTCGGCATCCTGTTCACCATTTTGGGAACTCCCCTCCTGTTCAAATCCGTAGCCGACCCGTCCAGTTCTGCGGAAGAAGTCGCTTTTCTCCGCGTGCGCATCATGGGTCTCCCCTTTCTTTACCTGTTCCAGATGGGCAATGCCTTTCTTGTGGCATCACTCAACAGCCGGTGGCTGATCATCGGATTCGTGGTGGAAGCCCTGGTAAATGTACTCTTCGATTACCTGCTCATTTTCGGCCATGCCGGATTTCCTGCCATGGGCTTCATGGGTGCCGCCTGGGCCTCGGTGATTGCGGAAATTTTCGGATTCCTTACGGTATTTCTGGTATTGGTACTGACGGGTCTCAAAAAAGAATATGCCTTGTTCAGCAAGATGGGTTTCGATGCGGGAATCAGCCGGCAGATTGTGCATGTTGCGCTGCCCCTGGTGCTTCAGTTCATGGTAAGTGTAGGCACCTGGCTGGTTTTTTTCTTCCTGATCGAGTCCCTTCGAGATCCTGATGCCAAGGCAATCAGCAATACCATGCGCAATGTATTCGGACTCGCAGGCGTATTCGTCTGGGCATTCTCCGGCACCAGCAATACAATGGTAAGCAACCTGATCGGGCAGGGCAAACAGGATCTGGTATTGAAGGCAATCGGGCGTATCGCACTCTGGAGCTTTTCCCTCTGTTTGCTGATGTGCATTCTGGTGAACAGTATCCCTTATCTATTTTTCGGACTGTTCGGCCAGGGTGGCGATTTTGTAACGGGAGGCGTGCCAGTACTGCGGGTGGTTTCCGCCGGCATGCTGGTGATGAGTGTCGGCAATATCTGGCTCAACGGCGTAACGGGTACCGGAAAAACACGCATCAATCTGGTCATTGAAATCGTGGCCATCATCCTGTACCTGCTCTATACTTATTATGTGGTGAAAATCAACTATCACTCACTTGCGCTGGCCTGGAGCAACGAGTTTGTCTACTGGACAAGCATCTTGCTGGCATCCATGTTCTATCTGAGAAGCGGAAGATGGAAATCATAAACGGCAAAAAGATTTAGTAATAACCGGCACACGATAGGACTCGTGCGCCAGAACGAGTGACGCCGCGGCACAGGTCAGGAGACCTGCGCCTGACAATAGACGGGCAACGCCCGTCTTTCTTTGCGGCCTCCGTGTGTTTTCCATTGCGGCCTTTGCGTGAAAAAATCTTTGACCCCCTCGATCTACCCCCCCCCTGATTCCTGGCTCAAGATCCAATCCCTTCCGGCAAGAAAAAAATAATCGCTCAAAAATTTACCGTGGAGTTTATCAAAATAAAAAACCGCACGTAGAGTGCGGTTGATGAATCAATCAGTTCTATCCAATCAGATATCGGTGGCTTCCCCGTAAGCTACCGCAGTGGCTTCCTTGAGCGCTTCGCTCATGGTAGGATGCGGATGCACGGCATTCAGGATTTCGTGGGCGGTGGTTTCCAGTTTACGTGCGGTAACCGCCTCGGCAATCATTTCGGTGACGTTCATGCCGATCATGTGGCAGCCCAGGAATTCACCGTACTTGGCATCATAAATGACTTTCACAAACCCTTCGGTTGCTCCCGCCGCGCTTGCCTTGCCGCTGGCGATGAAGGGGAATTTCCCGACCTTGATTTCGTATCCCGCTTCTTTGGCCGCTTTTTCGGTATAGCCTACGGATGCGATTTCCGGACTACAATACGTACATCCGGGGATGTTGTTGTAATCAATCGGATCGGGATGATGCCCTGCAAGATGTTCAGCGGCATTGATCCCCTCTTTTGCCGCAACGTGCGCCAGTGCCTGACCGGGTGTACAGTCCCCAATCGCATAAATGCCGGGCACATTGGTCTGCCCGAAAGCATTGACCACAATTTTCCCTTTTTCTGTTTTGATACCCAAAGCTTCGAGTCCGATGTTCTCGATATTGGCAACCACGCCCACCGCGCTGAGCAGAATATCTGCCTCCAGCGTCATTTCGCCGGTAGGTGTTTTTACTCTTGCCTTAACGCCGGCTCCGGAGGTGTCAACACTAAGCACCTCGCTACTCGTCATGATATTGATGCCCTGTTTGCGGTATTGTTTTTCGAGTTCTTTGGAGATATCCTCATCTTCAACCGGAACAATGCGGGGAAGGAACTCCACAATGGTGACCTTGGTGCCCATACTGTTGTAGAAATACGCGAATTCGCTGCCGATGGCGCCGCTACCGCAGATGATCATGCTCTTGGGCTGATCGGGCAGTACCATGGCCGTGCGGTATCCGACAATCTTCTTATGATCAATCGGCATCGAGGGCAATTCACGGGCACGGCCCCCTGTGGCGATAATGATGTTTTTGGCTTCTTCCGTCTTTTTAGTTCCGTCGGCGGCGGTGATTTCCAGTTTGCCCGGTGCAACCAGTTTACCGAATCCCATGATCACATCAATCTTGTTCTTCTTCATCAGAAACTGTACGCCCTTGCTCATCTTGTCGGCCACGCCCCTGCTACGCTGGATGACGGCAGGAAAATTATGCTGCGGGTTTTGCAGTGTGATGCCGTAATCGGCGGCATGTTTGGCATATTCATAAACCTGGGCGCTTTTCAACAGGGCCTTGGTGGGAATACAGCCCCAGTTGAGGCAAACGCCTCCCAGACTTTCCTTTTCCACAATAGCCACTTTTTTGCCGAGCTGGCTGGCCCGAATAGCCGCGGGATAGCCGCCGGGTCCGCTTCCAAGTACAATTACGTCGTAAGCCATCTGAATGATTTTTAAATGATGAACGCCGGCGAAGTTAATCCAAAGCGCTTAATGTGCAAAGCAGCGGGTGCTGGGGCTTAACGTACCTGTTTTTTGCGCTCTTCGGCAATGGTTCGGAGCGATTTGATGCTCACATTGAGTTCAAAGCCGATCAGCAGCACCAGGGAATTGATGTAGATCAGCGCCATCAGCATGATTATGGTGCCGATAGACCCGTAGAGGGCGTTGTACCTGCCGAAATTGTTGACGAAATACGAGAAGCCCAGTGTTGCCAGGATACTGAGCGTTGTGGCCAGAATGGTTCCCGGGGAAACCAGCTTCCAGCGTTTGTGTACCGCAGGGGCATATTTGTAGATAAAGGCGATGCTCAGGAAAATAAGACCGATAATGAAAATCCAGCGGATGTAGGAAATAACATCGATGACCACGGCACTGCGGATACCCGCCAATTTGAGTACGGCGGTTTGGGTGATGAGCATGAGCAGGCAGCCCAATACCAGCAGAAAGATCAGCGAGGTCAGCCGGATGGCAATCAGCCGGTCGCCGAACAGCCCCTTGCGTTTCGAGAACCCGATATAGTTCTTGTTGAATGATTGCATCAGCCCCATCATGGCATTGGAGGCGAAGAACAGCGCCAGTAAAAAACCGAAAGAAAGCATCCCGATCTTCGAGTCATCAATGAATGAATCCACAAACTTGATCAGGTTGGCATTATGCACTTTAGCCGGAATGATGTCGGTAATAATAGCGTGAAGTTCCTTTTTCAAGGTTGATTTCGGGATAAAGGGCAGGTTGGGGATCAGCGTGAAGAGGAAAAGGAAGGATGGCGGTATGGCCATGATGAAATTGTAGGAGATGGCGGAAGCCCGTTCCGTAAGCCCGACCGTGGTCACCTGCCGGTAAAAGAAAACGAGCACATCGTATAATGGCACACCCTCGAAGCCCGGTAAATGCACCAGCCGGGTTTTCCGGAGAAGAAAACCAAGCGGACTGTCAACAAACAGGATGCGTTCTATTTTTTTCAAGGCCGGGTGTTTTTCTGCTTTGCCGCTTTTTCCGCCATCAGTTGGTTCAGGGCCTGCTGGTATTGACGGGCAAAAACAAGATGCTCGGAATAGGTTGTGGCAAAATTCGAATACCCCCTGAAATCGGGCTTCGCTACAAAA
>CAZZLI010000152.1:0-5499 GCA_964655055.1 uncultured Ferruginibacter sp. | reverse complement strand
GCGCAGACTGCCCTGGTGTTCCATGCCGGCAAGAAATGGCTGCAGCCCGAACTTACGAAGCAGGAAAAAATACCGGATACCGTTATAGACCAAAAATGACATGAAGGCTGCAATAGAAGGGCCCAGAATACCCAGGCCGGTATATTTGGTCATGACATAAGTTAGTGGCAGGGTCAGCAACAACAGTACTACGCCGGTATAAAACTCAAAGCGCCAGAGCGTGGAGGTGTTGATGATCTGCGAACTCACGCCGGTACCCATATCGATGATCCGGTAAAGTCCCACCCAGAAGAACACCCAGCGGGCATCAAGATACCCCTGCTGCAGGTGAAAGGTATGGATGCCATCGGTGAAGTTGAGCCAGATCAACCCGAACATCCCTGCAGAAAAAATCAACTGGTTGATGGAGGAGCGCTGGTATATCCTACGGATTCTCCCCATATCCTTGTCCTTCCAGGCCTGCGAAAGTGGCCCAATAGCCGAAGAGATGATGCCCCGTTGGGGCGCCTGGATCAGGTTAGCCATATACTGGCCGAGTGTAAACACGGCCACATCGGCAAGCCCGTCGGGCATTACCGAAGCGATGACCAGCGAATCGAAAATCAGCGAAAGCGCATAGATCAGTGAACCCCCGTAAACGAAAGAGGCAAGCGTAAGAATTTTTTTCCGGAACCTCCGGGTAACACGACTGACCCGTGTGGTGAATGCGATCTCCCTGCGCGACATCAGGAAAAAGAGCAGGCAGAGGGCAATGACCAGATAACTGAAGGAATAGTATTTTACAAACAGGTCGTAAGAACCGAAGACCCGGGTAAGTGTAAGCACAATCAATACCGTGGTCAGCAAACGGAACAAGACCTCGCGGAGGAAGTTGGTAAATACCGGCCGCCCCAGTTGCCAGGCATAGGCTTCGAGGAGGCTGAACAGGGTAAGCCCGAAACCCAGCGGAAAGATCCAGTAATAATATTCGACCAGCAAAGGCGAATGCTTGCCGAACTTTTGAATGATAAGGTCGCGGAAGAAGACGCCGCCTAAGGTCATAAGCAGGTAACCGATCAAGGTGATCACGGCGGCCCAGGTGAACAGGTCGTTTTCACGATGATGCAATCGACCACGGTAATAGGGGAAAAACTTGTTGATGAAAGAGGGCATTCCAAGATTGGCTGCGGCATACAGAAGGCTGGCGATAGCGATGAAAATACCGACAAGCCCGTATTCCTCTTTGGAAAAACCACCTTCGCGGGTAAACAGATAGGTATTCAGAAAGCCCAGCGCAAAGCCGACGTAAACCATCACCGATGAAATAATGCTTTGCCTTCTGATCTGGCTCATAGATATATAGCGGGAGGCTTAATCCGTTTTTTTGACCTCAACATAGTAATTCCGGTCAACCTGCAGGTATCCGCCTGTTTTCCCTGCAGGCAATTTTAGTTCCTTCCACTCCGTTGTGGGTGTTATGCACACGGGCTTCGTTTCCCCTTTAGACAACATGATTTTTACAGGCATGACAAAGTCGTTTTTACAGCCGGCAAACCGATAGTGAAGTACATTGCCGCGAAACCGGTATTCAAGCACGGGAATATCAGTTGAACGCAGGTACTGGTCGAACAATGGCTTCAGGGCCACTCCGCTTTCGATCGACATAAACGATTCGATATCCTCCGTGTTGACGGTTTGGTGGCGGAATTTCAGACCCATCTTGATGAGCATGCGCCGGAATTTTTCATCGTTGCCCATGACATGACGGATCATGTGCAGCAGGTTGGCCCCTTTGAAGTACATGTCGCTACTCCCCTCCTTGTTCACACCATAGGGACCAATCACCGGCTTATCATTCATGATTTTACTTCGCTGACCGGCGACATACTCCTCACCCGCTTTCTTACCGTAATGGTAATCGGTAAACAGGGTTTCGGAATAGGTGGTGAATCCTTCCTGCACCCACATGTCGGCAATATCGTTTGTGGTGATGTTGTTTCCGAACCACTCATGTCCGCTTTCATGCACGATGATATAGTCCCATTTCAACCCCCATCCGCTTCCACTGAGATCCGAACCGAGATATCCCTTCATAAAATAATTTCCGTAGGCGATGGCACTCTGATGTTCCATGCCCAGGTGTGGGGCTTCTACAAGCTTGTATCCGTCGGCATAGAACGGATAAGGCCCGAACCAGTATTCCAGCGCCTTTAACATACGGGGTACATCGGCGAACTGTTTGGCTGCCGACTCCATGTTGTAGGACAGGATCCAGTAATCAAGATCCAGCGGACCTTGAAGACCGGCATAGCGTTCACCAAAATGCCGGTAATCGCCGATATAGGGCACTATGTTGTAATTGTTGATCGGCGAACTGACGGCCCAGGAATAGGTGGCCCTGTTTCCGGAACGAAGGATCTTGCCCCGGAAGCGGCCATTGCCAACGGCAGTGAGTGAATCGGGCACCGTGAAATGGGTGGATGCACTGTCGGGCTCATCGCCCTGATAATCCTTACAGGGATACCAGCAACTCGCACCCAGGCTCTGGCAAGCCACCGAAACAAAAGGGCGTTTATTGCGGTCCTTCTTCCAGATCAGGCCACCATCCCAGGGAGGATTCACTGCTTCCCTTGGTTTGCCCTGATAAAAAACAGCGAGCAACAGTGACTCGCCTTTCAGCACCGGGCCGAGTTCAGCAAAAAAGGCATCACCCTCACGGCGGATAGACGAAATGCGGATCGCGGCACCGGGGTCATTCTTTTTTCTGAAAAGAATTATGCTGTCAATCACCAGGGGTTGTTGCAAATCAATCTGCACGGTATTTCCCGCTTCAAGCGCCTGCAAACTGATCCGGTTGCAGCCTGAGATTTTCCTGCCGGCGATATCGAAATCCACATAGAGATCATAATGCACCGCATTCCACCAGCTTCGGGCGGGGCCGTTGGTGCCCCGAAGGGTATCGGCATGGGTATAGGTCTGGGCGAAGAGATTTCCGGTCAGACAAAGCAGACCGATCAGGGAGATACAACGGCAAGTGGACCGCATGAACATGAATATTTCGCTAATTTAGATTTCTTTTGCTGATTTATGCGTCATTCAGCCCTTTTCCGCAGCAGATTCCTGAACATACTGCTCGTAGTTCCCGGAATGATGATGATGCTGAACAGCTGCAACGGGCCAACTGCATCGGGAAAAAAGATTTTCCATTACAACGAATCAAGCGGCATCGCCACACTGGATCCGGCCTTTGCCAAAAGCCAGTCGGTCATGTGGGCCGTGCACCAACTCTACAATACGCTGCTGGAAACAGATGACAGTCTTTTGCTCCGACCCTCGCTTGCCCGGAGCTGGTCGGTAGATAGTAACGGCATTGTGTACACGTTCAGATTACGCACCGACGTGTACTTCCACGACGATCCGGTATTTGAGAATGGAAAGGGCCGACGGGTCAAGGCTTCGGATGTGGTATTCAGCCTTTTACGCATTGTCGATCCGCAAACCGCCAGCCCCGGTGCCTGGATCTTCAACGACAAGCTTGACGCTGTAGACCCGTTCTCCGCACCGGACGACTCCACCTTCCAACTCAAATTATCTAGACCATTCCAACCCATCACGGGTATCCTGAGCATGTCTTATTGTTCGGTTGTTGCACCTGAAGCCGTCAACCATTACGGCAGTGATTTCCGCAGGCATCCTGTAGGCAGCGGTCCGTTCCGTTTCCGTGCCTGGGAAGAAGGACAGGCGCTGGTGTTGAACCGCAATGAACACTATTTCGAGAAAGACGCTTCCGGAAGGCAACTCCCCTATCTCGACGGTGTCTTTGTGCATTTCTTAGACAGCAAGGCCTCGGAATTTCTTTCCTTCCGTCAGGGCAAGCTGGATTTCATGAACGACATCGATGCCAGTTACAAGGATGAGTTGCTCACCGGAACCGGCGAACTCAGAAAGGAATGGTCCGGAAAAATCCTGTTGCAAAAACATGCCTACCTCAACATCGAATACCTGGGTATTCTGGCCGATACCAACAATCCGGTATTAAAGGGCTCGCCGCTTAAACTGCAAAAAATCAGGCAGGCCATCAATTACGGATTCGACCGGCGTAAGCTGATCCGCTACATGCGCAATTCGATTGGTACTGCTGCGGAAAGCGGGTTTGTTCCAATGGGCCTGCCCTCATTCAGCAGCGAACAGGTGAACGGCTATGTTTACGATCCCGGGCAAACTGCAAGGCTGCTGGCCGAAGCGGGATTCCCCGGCGGCAAAGGGCTTCCAAACATCACCCTGCAAACCATTCCGCTCTACGCCGATCTGGCCACCTTCATTGCCAACGAACTGGGGCGCTCGGGGATTCCGGTAAGCATTGAAACCCTGCAGAAAAGCCTGTTGCTGGAACAGACGGCCAAATCGAATTCAGCTTTTTTCCGGGGAAGCTGGATTGCCGACTATCCCGATGCGCAAAACTATTTGAGCGTGTTTTACGGAAAGAACCCCGCGCCACCGAATTATACGCGGTACCACAATACGGCTTATGATGCGTTATATGAAAAGGCCCTGTCGGAAACCCGCGACAGTGTGCGCTTCGAAATCTACCGAAAACTTGACAGGATGATTGTGCATGATGCTCCTGTTGTACCCCTGTGGTATGATATGGTCATCCACCTGGTTCAGCCGCGGGTATCGGGCTTCAAACCGAATGCACTCAATATGCTGGAGCTCCGTCGTGCAGAGAAGAAGTGATGAGGGATAGTGTAAAGAGAAAGAACGGCCGCAGGTGACCGCTCAGTTGGCTTTCTTCAGTTTGTTTTTGAATACTTTCTGAAATTTCTCCACCTTGGGACGAACAACCATCTGACAATAACCCTGTTCGGGGTTGTCGTTGTAATAATTCTGATGATAATCCTCGGCCTTGTAGAATTTTACGAAAGGTTCCAGGGAGGTAACCACGGGCTTGTCCCAGACACCACTTTTGTTCAGGGCATCGATATAGTGCCGGGCCTTGTTTTTTTGCTCTTCATTATGAAAGAATACGACGGAGCGGTATTGGGTTCCGATATCGTTGCCCTGACGGTTCAGCGTGGTGGGATCATGCGTCTGCCAGAATACTTCCAGCAATTCATCGAAACTGATTTTAGCGGGGTCGAAAACAATCTGCAGGCATTCGGCATGTCCGGTTGTACCGGTGCAAACCTCCTTGTAATTCGGATTATCCACATGCCCGCCGCTATAGCCGCTGGCCACACGGATCACGCCTTCAAGTTGCTGGAATACGGCTTGCGTGCACCAGAAGCAGCCATTACCCAGGGTTGCGGTATCGGTTTTCGTTTGGGCGGATGGGATTTCACTCATGGTATTGATTTTTTTACGTTGCTGTGTCGGCTGGGCACAAGCGCCCAGAATGGTTAGCAAGAGGATGCTGCAAGTTAACCGGAAATTCAGAGGACTGACTACCATGTTTCTATAACAATATTTTGAGAGAAGGGTTCAAATGAAGGGAAATCAGGGGATTTTTTTGTACCCGAT
>CAZZLI010000151.1:0-5797 GCA_964655055.1 uncultured Ferruginibacter sp. | reverse complement strand
CTACTTCCGCTTGTGCATTGAACAATACAGTATCATAAGACGTGTGTTTCCTAAAGGGAAAACACGTGAAACAATCCTGCTTCAAAGAACTGTGGGCAGTGGTGGATTCGAACCACCGAAGTCGTAGACAGCGGATTTACAGTCCGCCCCATTTGGCCACTCTGGAAACTGCCCGCTATGCCCAGGGCCCTTCCGGTCGCGGCCCTGATTCAAAGAGCCGAAGACTGGAGTCGAACCAGCGACCTACTGATTACAAATCAGTTGCTCTACCAACTGAGCTACTTCGGCATGCCGTGAACTTGAAATTCGTCAGGACAGGGTTGGAACCCCTACTGCGAAAACCTGAATTTCCACCGGTAAAGTCAAGAACGAACACGCAAAAAAAGGCACACCAACGCCTTATTTTTTCGGAAGGCAAAGGTAGGTGAAAATGGCAATTCCCAAAACTTTGGAATTTATTTTTTTACCCGAGGGGACATTAGGGCGTAAACGGGGGCAGCCCGAAACTCAGACAGGCGGTGAAAGCCAATACCGGCGTGCTTCAGGAACCCGACTTTGTCTTTTTGCGCCTGATCTGGTTGATGACGGAATCAAGTGCACCATCGAAACTTTCCTCGAATGATTTGGAGGATTGTTTGACAAAGAAATCGTGTCGGGGAATATGGACCTTGATTTCGACAACCTTGTCCTTGATCTGATGGACGACATTGTCGAGCTTGAGATAGACATCGGTTTTGATGATACGGTCATGATACTGGTAGAGCTTGGCAATCTTCTTCTCCACATGGCTGAGCAGCTTGGCATCGGCCTCAAAGTGCAAGGCCTGGATATTAACGTTCATCGCAAAGGGGGTTTAAGTGATAGAATCTGTTCCTACAGCATTAACGAAGCAATGCAGGGTTCCGTTATGCCGAAGCGAAAATTTATTAGACAATTTACGGCATCCGGCAGCGTATTCAAAGGATACCGGTCAAAAAAAACGTTAAAAAAAGACAGATTTTACCCAGAGATGGTTAATGGTGCCGAATCAGGACCTGGGATGAGCCTTCTTATGGATATTCTTAAGCTTATCAATGGAATTATGGGTATAGATCTGGGTTGCTGCCAGGCTGCTATGGCCCAGCAACTCCTTGACAGCGTTTAGCTCGGCGCCATTGTTCATCAGGTGGGTGGCAAAGGTATGGCGCAGCACGTGGGGGCTTTTCTTTTCAATGGTGGTGACCAGTGACAAATAGCTTTTTACCACATTATACACATAACGCGGATAGAGCTTCCTCCCCTTTTCATTGAGCAAAAGCCAGTAAGGCTCGGGCGAACTTAAAAACCGGGCTTTGGAACCGATGTACTCGGTAATTGAAGCCAGCAACCGGTCGTTCAGGGGAAGGATTCGCTCCTTATTCCCCTTACCCAGTACTTTAAGGGTGCGGTTGCCGGTATCGACCTGCGCTTCTTTTAGAGAAACCAGTTCCGCCTGACGGATTCCGGTATTGTAAAAGATTTCGAGGATCAGGCGGTGCGTCCTGCCCTGCCAGTTGTCGGGAAACTCCACATGGGAGAACAGGGTTCCGGTATCTTTTTCATCAACAAACCGGGGAAGCCTTTTTTTGATTTTGGGGCTGACGAGGGTGGCCAGCGGGCAGGCAGCAACAACACCCTGCCGGATCTGGTAGCGGAAAAAGGATTTGAGGGAGGAAATCTTGCGGTTGATGGATTTTGCCGTCATGTCCTGCTCCTTGAGCGAAGCCAGCCAGGTGCGCACGATTGAGGGCGTAATATCCGAAAGCGTTGACAGGCTATATTCCTGTTCCAGAAAATCAAAGAATGCGAAGAGGTCGTTCCGGTAGGCCAGTACCGTATGTGCCGAATAGCGCCGTTGCAATCCGATATGCTCCAGATAACGCTCGATAACGGGAAGGGAACCCTCAGGCATAAAAAAAACCGATTCCCAAATGTAATGAATCCGGGAATCAGTTCAGGTATAGGTTGGAAGCCGAAGCGGTCAGACGATGATCTTTCCGCTGGCGATATTCTGACGGTAAACGGCTTTCAGCACTTCGGTACGCCGGCGCACGGAAGGCTTGGTAAAGGCCTGACGCGAGCGCAGTTGAAGCAGCACCTTGCTCTTCTCAAATTTCTTCTTGTACTTTTTAAGCGCCTTGTCGATGTTCTCGCAGTCTTTTGAATCGATAATCAGCATAAGTGGTATTTCCCCTTTATTTTTTTGGGTGGGCAAAGATAGCCAAATAATCGGGAAATCAAAATCGTACCAAACCGGTAATTTTACGGAATGTTCACAGGCATTATTGAAAACACAGCCCGTGTGGAGGATATCCTGCCCTCCGGAACGGGCTTTTCCTTCCTCCTCTCCTCCCCGTTGTGCCCGGAACTCAAGGTCGACCAGAGCCTGGCCCATAACGGGGTATGCCTGACGGTGGAGTCCATCAGCAACGGACAGTACAAGGTTACTGCCGTTGAGGAAACCCTCCTGAAAACCAACATGAAAAACTGGAAAAAAGGCGATATGGTGAATCTGGAGCGTTGTCTTGCCCTGAACGGAAGGCTCGACGGGCATCTGGTGCAGGGCCATGTGGATACCACAGGGCGGTGTATTGCGGTTGAAGACAAGCAGGGCAGCTGGAACCTGCGGTTTTCAATGCCCGAACAATTTGCACCCCTGTTGATTGAAAAAGGTTCAATTTGCGTCAACGGCATCAGCCTCACCCTGTTTAATGTGGAACGCGATGCCTTTTCCGTGACCATCATTCCCTACACTTACGAGCACACCAATGTAAAGTTTCTGAAGCCCGGCGACGAGGTCAACCTCGAATTCGACATCATTGGAAAGTATCTGCACCGGAGGCAGGAACTGCAAGCCCGGTAACTCATACCGATTGGATATCTGTAATGGACCAATTTCATTGGCCCAAACAGCTATCACATCGGCATTATACGAGAAAATTTTTGGGCTAAAAGTAAATTCACTTTCGTATCAATTCAAGTCATGGTATTTTTTGACGCATGCTTTTTCCGGAGAAAACCAGAAAAGGAGCCAGCCTTTTGCCGAAAACCGGAATCAATCCGTTTACCGCACGCAAGACTAGCGGGCGCAATCCACTACCGAAAGCATTGTAGAAGCCCGTATCCAAACGAAATGTAAATCCTGCCGCCTGCATCAGTGAAGCATATTCTTTAACCGGAACCAGATGTTCGGTCCAGCTGCCACTCAGGGGATCACAGGTGTTGGTGGGATGTAACGGAAAATCGGGAAGTATCCCATCGGTAAGATATATACGGACAAGATTCAGGATTTCTTCTTTGCGCAGGCCTCTTGTTCGGGCGGCAAGTTCTTCAGCGATATTTTGTCCGAGTTCAGGAAAAGTATTCTTAATCATATCGAGCCGCTGCAAGCGGAAAGCCCTCTCCGGAACTGCGCCGTATAGGGTAAAATCATCGGGATCGCCGCCAACAAGTTCATCGCGGCGTTGCATATTCCGGAACCGTGCCGCTTTCAGCGGATGATGCGTATTGGCACCCGTGCCCATTACTACGGCGACTTCACCGTTAAGTGCGGCAAGCTGTCGGAAAAAATCCGGCAAGTTGTACACATGCTCAATCACATCGAAGCCGACCACAACATCCAGGTGAAGCGACTGAAAAGCAGAAGGATTTGCTGTGATATCGCCGCAAACATAACCATCAATGGAAATGCCCAGAGCGCCGGCAAGAGAGCGTGCCGCTTCCAGAAAGACCGGATTATTGTCATTAAGGTAAACGGAACCGACACCGGCGGATTTGGCCATAATGCCCATGAGTCCGTTACCGGCGCCGTAATCCATCAGTACGATCCGTGAAGGAGGAAGGCCCGAAAGGTTGACCGCTTTATTCAGCAGAAAAGCATAGATACGACAGTAATAACGCGCATGATGGATCAGGTGTGTGAGATACCTGCGGTCATAATCGGAAAGCGGCAGCTGACTGAGATTGAGTCGCTGCAGCCTTTCGGCGATTGCACCGGCAGTTGCTGCATCAATGAAAGGACGATTCCGTTCGTGCATGGTTGTACGCAACTAAAATACGGAGAAGAGGCGGTAAATGAAGCCTGACTTGAGGGCGGAATTGGGATGGCCATTCGTCGTGGGCCCTGGCACACAAACCGCATTCTGATGTTTAGTAACGCCTGGCACACGAGGGGACGCGTTGGCCAGGTGGTGGGTACCCGCTGAGAGCACAGTGAGATTTCGTTTCACCATAAACCGAGTGAAGTATTCGTATTATTTTCTTGGCAGGCACTTCATTCAAAACCTAACATGCACCACGCAACATCTGCCTTAAGGAAATTGCAAAAAAAATCGGCTTATTCCGTGATTAAAACCGGAAATTGTACGTAACCGCCGGAATGATGGGGAATAAGGAAACCTGACGGGCCTGCACCTGCAGGTCGCCCTGAGCCGCAGAGCCGGCCTGATCGAAATAAATGAAATAGGGATTCTGCCTGCTGTACGTGTTGTAAATACTGAACACCCACTCGGTCTTGAAATTACGCCCCGCATTTTTCCGCGGAGTCAATACAGCCGACAAATCAAGCCGGTGATATGCCGGTAAACGGTATTGGTTGATACGGCTATACTCCTGGGTAAGGATACCGTTGACAAAATAAAAACGCTGCGGCAAGGTGGTAGCATTGCCGCTGCCATAAACGAAGGTGGCGGAAAAACGCCATTTGTCGTTGAACGCATACATGCCCACAATGCTCAGATCGTGGCGCCGGTCGAATTTGGCCGGATAGGTATTCCCGAAATTGAGTTCGGGGAACCGCCGCCAGGTCCAACTAAGGGTGTAGCCCACCCAGCCCGTCAGTTTGCCTTTGGTTTTATTGATGAAGAGTTCGGTACCGTAACTCCAGCCCTTCCCGAATACGAATGAATTTTCGGTATCATCGAGAGAGGTCGGTGTATAGCCCTCCTTATACTCGATCTGGTTCTGCATGCTTTTGTAATACACTTCGAGTGAGGTTTCGAAGCGGTTGTCGTCGAAATTTTTGAACAAGCCGGCCGCATACATCCAGCTTTTCTGCGGCTGCACCCGGAGCGTGCTGGGCACCCAAAGGTCGGTAGGCAGCGTGGTGGCGGCATTGCTCACCAAATGAATATACTGCAGGTTGCGGGTTACCGATGCCTTGACACTTGTATTGTCGTCAAACGCATAACGAAGCGTGACGCGAGGCTCGGGGCCACCATAGGTTTTGATGGGGCTACCGCTTCCATAAACAGTACTGTCCAGCACATTGCCATCGGCATCCTTGTCATACACCTTGAGCGGCCCCACCTGCTGAAACATACTGTAGCGCAAGCCAAGGCCCAGCTTCAGTTTATCGCTGATTTCCCAGTCATCCTGCAGGTAGACCGCAGCCTCATGGGCGAATTTGTTGGGCGGATTAAGCGGCCGGAACTCGATGGAGTCCTGTCCGCCGCTGACAACAGATGGTGTGAACTTGTGGAAGGTATAGTTGACGCCGAACTTGACCTTGTGGCCGGTGGCCGGATACCAATCAAAATCCTGACGGAAATTATAATCGCGGATGCCCGACTCAAGCCGGATGATGAAATTGTTCTGTGCCGCGCTGAAATTGAAATTGTAGTTATTGTACACCAGGGCGGTATTCGCAAAAAGCCGCTGATTGAACACATGGTTCCAGCGGATGGTGCCCGTGGCATTGCCCCAGGGGATACGCACATTCAGACTACGCTGCCCGTTGACAAAGTCGAAGACATCGCGGCCGAAATAACCGCTGATATAG
>CAZZLI010000150.1:0-6002 GCA_964655055.1 uncultured Ferruginibacter sp. | reverse complement strand
GTCCCGGCGGGGTTTTCGCCCAAATACGCTTAAACCCTAAAAGAACGCGTTGCGAAACCCCGACGTTGAATACACATTGATCTATCAAAAGCTGTTTACACATCATTATAATGTTTCGGTACGAAATGGTTTATTTCCTGCATCTCGTAGAATGAAGCGCTGCTGTGTTTGTACTGAACAAAGTCTTTTGCCAACATCCACTTACCGCTTACAGGGTTATTGTGGATGTAATTTATTTTCTGCAACAAAAACGCCTGTGATATAATGGCTTTTGCATCGAAGGAATTTTTAAACACTTTATGTAACTGCCCTTTTTTCTTTTCTCTTTCTGTAAGCTGCTGATGAAGTTTCTCCAGCAGAATTTTGTTGCCGGCTTTTTCCAGCCGCTTTATTATTTCATAGGCCATGAACCGTTTGCCATTTGAAATGATACTGTTCAGATTAAATGGTACGCTGTTAAAATGAATGATGACGTGAAGATGATTGGGCATTATGACATAAGCGATGATGTCGGCATTGTGTTTTTCTTTCAACAAGTGAAACCACTTATAGACCAGATCATAACTGCCCGTTATTTCAAACAGCGATAGCCAATCATTACAGGTGAATGTGATAAAATAGGTGGAAAAGATATCGCTATGTTTAAGCTTTATTGCCATTGTATAAAGCTAATGAAGTCGGGGTTTGAGTGTATAAGATACCTGGCTCTTTTTATTCGTCGGGGTTTCGCCATAAACGGTCTTTAAATTAAAGCGTATAATAGCGAAAACCCCGCCGGGACAGGAACGCTCTCCAACTGTTCGTGAAGCCCTGCTTATTCAATCAGTGCAGTCTCTTTTTTGATTTCGGTGAGCGCCGCGAACAAGCGGTCGAGTTCAGCCTGACTGTTGAAGGCATTGATGGAATAGCGGATATAGTTGTTTGCGCCGTGCCGCATCACCGGTATCTCGATCCGGTAGCGCTCATACAGCAGCCGCTGCAGCTTTTCGGGCTCGGCAGTTTTGATTTCGGCGCTGAACATCTGCCCCATAAAATCGTCGTTGAGCGGAGCCAGTGGAGTAGTTCTCAGCAGTCGGCAGAGTTCCGGCGCATTCTCCCTAACCAACCGCCTGCATTGGGCCGATACCCCGGGCCACTGATGGGCATCCATAAAGGCAATGGCCTCGGGGATGGTCAAAAATGCGGAGAAGTCGCGCGTGCCGTTCATCTGATGGTAATCCAGAAAACGGGAGCTCGAAGGGAAGAGCGCATCATATCCCCAGCTCACCACCAGCGGGTCGAGCGCATCCTGCAAGGGCCGGCGCACATATAGAAAGGAGCTGCCCTTGGGCGTCATCATCCATTTGTGGCAGGCGCCGGTATAATAGTCGATGGCATTGTCCGAGAGGTCGAGTGGCACATGGGCGGGGGCATGGGCGCCATCCACAAAAGTGGCAATGCCCAGCTCATGCGCCTTACGGCATACTTCCTCCACCGGCAACCGTAAAGCCGTGGTGCTGGTGACATGGCTGATAAACACTATTTTGGTACGGGGGCTGATTCCGCGGAAAAATTCCTCCACGAATTGTGCCTTCGATGAAAGGGGAAGCGTTACGGGCTGACGCACCATAACCGCGTCGGTTTTACCGCACCAGAAATTCCAGGCGCGGTCGCAGGCGCCGTATTCCAGTGTGGTAGTGAGAATTTCATCGCCTGGCTGCAGATTGAGGCTGCGCACCACCGTATTCACAGCGTAGGATGGATTGGTGACATAAACCACATCGTCCTTGTCGCAATTCAGGTACCGGGCCAGGGCGGCACGGCTTTCCGCCAGATACCGCGGACCGTTTACAGTGATGAACTGAACCGGTTCCTGCTCAAGTTCAAGCTGAAAAGCGCTGTACCGTTCAAATACCGGTTTGACGCAGGCGCCGAAAGAACCGAAGTTGAGGTAAGTGATATCGTTGCGAAGGAGGAAATGGTGGCGGATGTGTTGCATGGGCAAATGTGGTGTTTCGGTTTACAAACCGTAAGTGGCAATTACCTCCGGGGCTGGTGTCCGCATCAACCACCTGGATGAATCAATCCCGCACACAACGGACCGCATAACCGTAAGCCTTGCTGTTCGATCCCCGTACAATGTTGGCATCGCCGCCATACTGATACCTGAACCAAGAGATATAAGTACTTGCAGGCGTTGCGCTCCACCAGGAGGAATTAGCGCCCAACAGGCTGAAACTTCCGTTGCCATACCGGAATCCTCCGGGAAGGGCAGAGAAGCCGCTGCTGTTGTCGGCCACATTGGTCGGAGTCCAGTATTGCGTGCCCGTACTCTTCGTTTTGCGTCCTGCCGTGGTACTTTGCGTGCCGCTTACTCCGGGATAATAGGAGGGGTCCAGATAGCCGATCAGCGTGTTCCATTCGGCATCGGTGGGCACATGCCATCCCACAGGACAAAGATTGCGGGCATCAGCAACAGCATACCAATTATATAATTTTCCGTAAGGGCAGTCGTAACCGGCGCTGTCGTTGTTGTACCAGCAGGTGGCTCCCGTGCTCATACCTGTCCATGCGGCATCAGACCCTACCACTGTTATGGAATCACCGTTGCGGTAGCTGCGCACCTTGAGATTCTCCGCCATCCATTCCTGTGCGCCGATCCGGATAGTCTTATACCGGTTTCCGTCCTGATCGGTCATAGCGCCGTATGCAAGCCCGGTATTGTGGATATCTGCCCTGCCGCAACTGTGCGTACCAACCGGCAACGGCCGCGAAACGGGACTGAGAAGCGCTGCCGACCAACTTATTCCATTGAATACAAGCAGTTGGCCGTTTGCACCGCAGTCGGTACACCATCCTGACAATCCCGGAGCCGGATTGGCAATGGCCTCGATTTGTGCAAGGGTCATGCGGGGCGGCAGGAAACCACGTTGTTCCGAGCTAATGTCCAGTTGCGCGGATGGGTGTGGACTGTTGGTACCGATGCCGATATTTTGAGCATTCAGACCCGCTGCAAAGAAGATGCAGAAAAGAATACACGTAAATTTCATTTTTCAATCATAAGCATCGTAAAATTAAGAAAGATGGAGAACAGGTTGATCAACACCATTTTGAGATGCCGGTTTGCACTCCGGGTATGGAAAAAAGAAATGCAGAGCCTATAACTGCGCTACATCCAGCCTCGTGGCACACAAACCGGAAAAGGCTCCGTAAGCAAAAGGATAACAAGTGTCAGCATTCCAACCTTGGAAACAAAATCCCATTATCCTTGAATCCTGCAAATCCTGATTCAGACAAAATTCTAATCTCCCCCCCCCCCCATCCACGAACACAAATTTTAATCCCCCTCAGCATTTAAAGATATCTTTGGTAAAACACCCCAGCCGCATCATGAAATCCATATTTTATCTCTTGTGCACAGTGCTTGCCTTCAGTTCCTGCACTCAAAAAAAATCAGATACCCCCGTTGTGGCCTTCATCGACGCGTTCCAGGACAATACCATCGCCCGGGCCCGAGAAGGTTTCTTCGATGCGCTGCGCGAAAAAGGATTCGACGAGAAGAAGGGAACCCTCACCGTCATCTACCGAAATGCACAAGGCGACATCCCCACCCTCACGCAAATCACCCAGTACATGATTGCGCAGCAGCCCGACCTGATTGCCACCTGCCCCACCCTGTCCACCATCACTGCCATCCAAAATACAAAGAGCATTCCGGTATTCATGATGGTGAGCGGAACCCCCGCACTGATGAAACTCAACGATGCCTCGGGCAAGGAACCGGCCAACCTTTTCGGCACCGGCGAAACACTAGGCTATATCGACACCTCCTTCGGGCTGATCCGGCAAATCATTCCCCGAAAAGAAAAACCGCTCCGCGTAGGCATGGTGTTCAACCAGTCGGAACCCCAGTCGGCCGAAGCCGTGGAAGCCATCAAAAAACTGGCGGCCCGCGACAGCCTCGAGCTCGTGGCCCTGCCGGTGAATGCCTCGGCCGATGTGCAGCTGGTAACCCGCTCCCTGCTCGCACAAAAAATTGATGTGTTTTTCGCCAACCCCGACAATACGGTGTTTGCCGCATTCGAATCCATCGTCAAAGGATGTGATGAGGCGGGTATTCCCATCATCACCAGCGAAGCGGGACTGGTGGCCCGCGGTGCCCTTGCCGCCTTCGGAGCCGATATCTATCAGTGGGGCTACCAGTGCGGCTTGCAGGCCGCTGCCCATCTGCAAAACCCCAAAGCTTCTGCGGCAAAATGGGACGTGGTGCGCGAACGAAAAAAAGTATACAACGCCGCACAGGCGAAAAAATTCAACCTCACACTTCCTGCCGACTTCAAAGCCCTGCCATGAGCCAGTTTTATCTGACGGCATTGCAAATGGCCCTATGCCTGGCTCCCATGGCCATGGGCATTTTCATTTCCATGAATGTGTTCAACATTCCGGACATCACGACAGACGGCAGCTATACCTTCGGAGCCAGTCTGACTGCGGTGCTGGTTAGCGCACAGATCCATCCTTTGCTCGTATTGCCCTGTTGCCTGATTGCCGGTTCAGTCGCGGGCGCCTGCACCGGATTCATCCATACCAAATTGAAAATCGAAGCGTTGCTTTCAGGGATCCTGGTCATGACGGCCCTCTACTCCGTCAACCTGCTGCTCATGGGGCGCTCGAACATCCCGCTTATAAATACCGGTTCCGTATTCACACAGTTCCGGCTCTTCGCCAACGAAAGGCTCAACCAATTCATCATTGCTCTTCTGATAGCATCCTTGTTTTTGGGCGTCATTGTATATCTGCTCAAAACCGATTTCGGCATCGCCATGCGCGCATCCGGCAACAATCCGTCGATGACCCGCGCGCTGGGTGTGAACAATGACCGCATCAGAATCATCGGGCTGGCGCTGGCCAATGCGCTCACGGCACTGAGCGGCTTTCTGGTGGCACAATACCAGGGATTCGCGGACATCAATATGGGCATCGGGATTGTGATCACAGGACTAGGATCGGTGCTGATCGGCAGCACCCTGAAGAAATGGCTGCGTGTGAAAAGCATCGGAGGCAGGCTACTGCTCGTGGTTGCCGGATGCTTTGTATTTCAGCTGGTGCTTGCCCTCACCCTGGCGAGCGGTGTGAACCCGAACCTGCTGAAAATGGTGACCGCGGCCTTTGTATTGCTGATTGTGGCACTGCCCGGACTGAGCGGCAGCCTGCTCAAAAAACAAACGGAATCATGATCAGCATCCGCAACCTCAGCAAAACCTTTCATGCCGGACAGGCCGATGAGGTGAAGGCGCTCCAAAACCTCTCGCTCGACATACAGGCAGGCGAATTCGTCATCATCATCGGATCAAACGGCAGCGGCAAATCAACCCTGTTCAACCTCCTGTTCGGCAGTCTTTTTCCCGATACCGGCAGCATCAGCATCGCAGGCAACGATCTCACCGCCCTGCCCGATTACCGCCGCAGCCGCTGGATTTCCATGGTGTTCCAGAATCCGGGCAACGGCACTGCGCCCGACTTGTCGCTGCTCGAAAATTTCCGCCTGGCCGCCCTGCGTACTTCAAAAAAAAGGATGATACCCGGCATTGATGCCGCATTCAGGCTGCAGGTAGCCGAAAAGGTGAAAGAACTGGGCATGGGCCTCGAAAAGAAACTCGACACACCCATGGGCAGTCTTTCAGGTGGACAAAGGCAGGCACTCACCCTGCTGATGGCCGTGATGGACAAGCCCGGAATTTTACTGATGGACGAACCCACCGCCGCACTCGATCCCAAATCGGCCGAAATGATCATGGAACTGGCCGCCGACATCAACCGGCGGATGGGTGTCAGCATCCTGCTCGTCACCCACAGCATGAAACAGGCGCTGCAATACGGCAACCGTTTGTTGCTGTTTCGTGAAGGAACGATTGCCAAAGACCTGAACAGGGAGGAGAAGCAAAAACTGGAACCTGCGGAATTGTATGGGTGGTTTTCCTGAGCAGAAAAATGTGCAACGCTCAATGTTCTCAATGCCTGAA
>CAZZLI010000149.1:0-6064 GCA_964655055.1 uncultured Ferruginibacter sp. | reverse complement strand
ATAGCGACCACCAAAATCAACCCATCATGAAGTTTCTGAAAGCGCTGAAAATTGACAGCAACAACAAAGGCGTATCTACCGGCACCCGCTGGATGCAAAGCAAGGGCGAAATCATAGAGAGCCACTCTCCCGTCGACGGCAAGCGGATTGCACGGGTAACAGCTGCAGATAAAAAAAGTTATGAGCAGGTGATGACCACTGCATCTTCCGCCTTCCTCGAATGGCGGCTCTGGCCGGCACCCAGGCGTGGCGAAATCGTTCGCCAGATCGGAGAGGAACTGCGTGTCAACAAACAGGTCCTCGGGCAGCTCGTGAGTTACGAAATGGGCAAGAGCCTTCAGGAAGGTCTGGGCGAAGTGCAGGAGATGATCGATATCTGCGATTTTGCCGTGGGCCTGAGCCGGCAGCTGAACGGCCTGACCATGCACAGCGAACGGCCTTCGCACCGCATGTACGAACAATACCATCCGCTGGGCATCGTGGGCATCATTTCAGCCTTCAATTTCCCGGTGGCCGTATGGAGCTGGAACTCCATGCTGGCATGGGTTTGCGGAAATGTATGCATATGGAAGCCCAGCGAAAAAACGCCTCTCTGCGCGGTTGCCTGCCAGCATATCGTAAGCCGTGTATTCGCCCGGAACAAGGTACCCGAAGGCGTAAACAACCTGCTTGTAGGCGGCCGCGATGCCGGTGAATGGATGAGCCGCGACCACCGCATTCCGCTGATGAGCGCCACGGGAAGTACACGAATGGGCAAGGCGGTTGCGGCAACAGTTGCCGAACGGCTGGGCCGGAGCCTGCTCGAACTCGGCGGCAACAACGCGATTATCATCAGTCCCGATGCCGACCTCGACATGGCGCTGATCGGCGCTGTATTCGGAGCGGTAGGTACGGCCGGACAACGCTGCACCACCACACGCAGGCTGATCATTCACGAGAAAGTGTACACGAAATTCCGCGACAAACTGGTGAATGCTTACCGCCAGATCAAGATCGGCAACCCGCTCGACGAGAAGAACCATGTGGGACCCTTGATTGATCAGGCCGCCGTGGAGCTCTATCTTTCTGCCATTGAAAAATGCAAACAGGAAGGCGGGCATTTTGTTGTGGAAGGCGGCGTGCTCAAAGGCAAGGGATACGAAAGCGGATGCTATGTGAAACCCTGCATCGCAGAAGCCAAGAACCATTATCAGATCGTGCAGCACGAAACTTTCGCACCCATCCTTTACCTGATCAAATACAAGACCCTGGAAGAGGCCATCTCCCTGCAGAACGGTGTGCCGCAGGGTTTGTCGAGCGCCATCATGACCAACAACCTGCGCGAAGCAGAAGCCTTCCTTTCGCATGCCGGCAGCGACTGCGGTATCGCCAATGTCAACATCGGCACTTCGGGTGCCGAAATCGGTGGGGCCTTCGGCGGCGAAAAGGAAACCGGCGGCGGGCGTGAAAGCGGCAGTGATGCCTGGAAAGTGTATATGCGGCGGCAAACGAACACCATCAATTACGGAACCAAACTGCCGCTGGCCCAGGGCATCAAATTCGACCTGTGAAAAAAGTATAGAAAATCACTTTAGCTTAGAACAGTTAGAATAGTTGTCGGAAACAACGCCAAGAATCATGCGTACAGAGCACATAAATAAGCAACCATCAGCACTTGAACGCAATTCTGTAAATTTGCAGCAACCCGAGATTCATACAAATTGAATCGGGCATCTACCCAAAAAATTTTACCATGAAAAAAACAGTACTCGTAGCAATGCTCGCCGCTTCAGCATTATTTGCCAGCGCCCAGCAATACCAGCTCGGCCTGAAAGGCGGCGTCAACATCAGCAATTTCACCGGAGGTGATTTCAGCAACATCAGCAAGAAGGCGCTGATCGGTATCCATGCCGGCGGCTATATCGGTTTCGGCATCGGACACAACCTGTGGATCCAGCCTGAACTGCTGATTTCTTCACAGGGAGCCACACTCAGCCAGGGCGTACCTCCCAAGGACACTACCTACAAAATGACCTACCTCGCCGTTCCCCTGATGCTGAAGTATCATGCCGATGGTGGCTTTTTCTTTGAAGCAGGACCCCAGTTCGGATTCAAACTCAGTGAGAAAAATCCGAACCAGTCCATATCCAGTTTTGCCAAAGGACTTGACCTTGCTATAGCGGCAGGACTTGGTTTTCAGGGCAAATCCGGTCTCGGCCTCTACGGACGCTATGTGGCCGGTATTTCCAAAGTAGGCGATTTCAACAGCAGTTCGGTCAGCAGCTTGAACCCCAATTTCAAAAACGGCACTATACAGCTGGGCATCATGTACAGCCTGGTGAAACGGAAAAAGAAATAAGCTACATCCCACATGATTTGAAATCCCCGCCAGGCAGCGGGGATTTTTTATTGACAGGTCCATCAACCCCCGCCCTGCCATCGGTTCAACAGATTTTGACTAAATTGCCGCACACCAAAAAAAGCCAATGCAACCCTTTTCCTTCAAGGCATTCATGCCCCACCTTGTCGCCATCGGCGTATTCCTGCTGGTCAGCGTCATATTCTGCAAACCCGCGCTTGAAAGCGGTGTGGTCATGCAGCAAAGCGATGTGACCGCTGTGCAGAGCATGAAAAGACAGAGCGAGGTCTATTACGAGAAAAACGGAGTCTATCCGCTGTGGATCACCAGCATGTTCAGCGGCATGCCGGCTTACAACATCATCTTTTCGGGGCCAACTTCTCCATTCCAGTATATCAACCAGGCCTTCCAGCTCTGGCTGCCCAAGCCGCTCAACTTCTTTTTCCTGAGCTGCATCTGCTTTTACATCTTCTGTCTCTGCATACGCATCAAACCCTATGCAGGCATCTTCGCCAGCCTTGGCTTTGCCTATGCCACCTACAACCCTATTCTGGCGGCTGCCGGGCACGATACGAAATTGCTGGCTCTGGCCTATGCCCCCGCCCTGCTGGGCTCCATCCTGCTTTTGTTCGACAAGAAATACATTGCCGGATTCGTGCTGACGGCCCTGTTCGCCAACCTGCACCTGATGCAGAACCACCAGCAGATCAGCTATTACCTGTTGTTGGTCATCGCCATCATGAGTATCTTCTTCCTCATACGCTGGGCCAAGGAAAAAGAACTGCTGCATGGCGCCAAAGCCATTTCGTTGGCGCTGGCTGCCGGAATATTGGGTGTGATGATCAACGCGGTGATCCTTTTTCCCGTTTATGACTTTGCCAAATATTCAAAACGAGGGGGACAACTGATTTTGAAAGACCGTGCCGGAAAGGATGCCCCGAAATCTTCTGATTCCAAAACCACAGGACTTTCTCGCGATTATGCCTTCCAGTGGAGCAACGACAAAACTGAATCACTGTCCATCCTTTTCCCCTCCATCAACGGTTACGGGTTCCATTACGGTCAACGCGACGGAGAATATGATATGTTTCCCCAGCTTGGTGAAAACTCCCACCTTGCCACCTACCTTACCGAAAAACTCAACATGCCCGAAGGGCAAACGGCAGAACTGCTGGGAAATTTTTCGCAAAAGATCTACTGGGGCGGCAAGCCCTTCACCACCGGCCCCGCCTACCTGGGCGCGGTCATCTGTGCGCTGGTCATTCTGGGCATGTTCATGCTCGACAACAAACACAAATGGTGGATGTTTACCGCAAGTATGTTCGGTCTGCTCTTAGGAATGGGCAAGAATTTTCCGGTACTCAACAATTTCCTGTTTGATCATCTTCCTCTTTACAACAAATTCCGGACTCCCGAAATGGCCCTGGTGATTCCACAGCTTCTGTTTCCCGCGCTGGCGGTGATGACTGTAAACCGCATGCTTGAAGATGGTAAAGTGCTGTTGCCCAGATTCAAATGGGGTGCCATTGCTACAGGGGTTGTTTTTCTCTTTGCGATCGTGCTTTATTTCAGCTTTGATTATGCCAAGGAAAACAAACAACGCACATCAGCCATCACGGCTGCGATGTCGGCAAAAGACAGCACGCTGGAAACCCAACTGAATACGATCAATGAAAAATATGAGGCCCTGTCCGACAACCGAACCTATGAAGATGTCCTCAACCAGACCCGTGGTGATGTGCAACTCGCCAAGGGAATTGTCAACAGCCTGCGCGAAGACCGCAAAGCCTTTTTCGGAAAAGATATCCTGCGCGGATTGCTGTTCAGCCTGCTTACACTCGGACTGGCATGGTTGTTCCTGAGTGGCAGGATGAACGCCACTGTGCTGATTGCCGGACTGGGTGTACTCGTACTGGCCGACCTGCTGCCTATGGGTATGCACTATGTGAATGAAAAAAGTTTTGAGGCCGAGGATAAATACCAGGCCAACCAGTTCAGTCCCACCGCAGCGGACAACACGATACTGGCCGACAAGGATCCGAACTACCGTGTATTCGATATCTCGGGCGGCGATCCCTTCCAGGATTCCAAACCCTCCTATTTCCACAAATCCATCGGCGGATATCATCCTGCCAAGATTGGCATCTACGACGACCTCGCCACCTACCAGCTCAGCGGGCGTTTCAATCCCGCTGTACTCAACATGCTCAATACCAAATACCTGATCCAGAAATCAAGCGACGGCAAGAACACCATCGCCATTCCCAATCCTGATGCGCTGGGAAATTGCTGGTTTGTGAAAGGAGTAAAATGGGCAAACGGAGCAGCGGAAGAAATGACCTCCCTCGACAATTTCAACCCGAAAGACACCGCGGTGGCCGATAATAGCTTTACTGCAGCCATCGGCAATTTTCAACCGGCCGACAGCAACGCCCGCATCCGGCAAACCGCATTCGACAATGAGGCCATTAGCTATCAGAGTGAAAATAGTACGCAGGGACTAGCCGTATTCAGCGAAGTGTATTACAAGGACTGGAACGCATATATCGACGGCAAGCCAGTACCTGTGGCCAAGGTAAACTATGTGCTGCGCGCCATCAACGTGCCTGCGGGCAACCACAAGATCGAATTCAAATTCGAGCCCGCAGTGTATCTGCTGAGCTACCGGATTTCACTGATTTCCATGTGGCTGCTGATGGCATTGCTGGGCTGGTTCCTTTTCCACAGTTACCGGAAGGCTACTGCCAAGACATAAGCAAACCCGATGGGCAGGCAAAATCCCGAAACCTTCCTCGCTCATTCCGACGAGTTGGGTACATTCATCAACAAACAGGCCCGGAGTCTGTATGATTCCTTGCGCGCAACCGCCAAGTTGCAGGCCGGCTCAAACGATCCATTCATCGACTATTTCAGCCGTCACCACCTCGGCCACAGGCTGTTCTTCTCCATACAAAGCAGCGCGCATATTCTTTACGAAGCCGTCAAACGCTGCCCCAAACCCCTGAAGGAAATCAACGCCATCGATTACGGCGCGGGACTCGGCACACTCTTTCTGCTCGGAGGCATGCTCGGGTTCAGGCGCTTCGATTACAACGACCATCTTCCCGAATGGCAGCAAACGGCAAAGCAGGTAAGCGAACGGATCGGCAGCCGGATCAGCGGATATGTCACCGGCGACGTGGAAGCGGTCACCTCCTTCGCGGAAAACCATGGCTTCACCTACGACCTGGTCTTATCAAGGAACGTGTTGGAACACATTTATTCACTTCCGCATTTTTACACCACGTTGTACCGGCACAACCCGAAGGCAGTGGTTTACGGAACCACCACGGCCAATTACCACAACCCGCTGATGCGCATCTATCATTACCGCATACACGCAAAAGCGGAACGAAGCCATTATTTCCGGCAGCGCTGTGAGGAAATCCGCCGTTCAGACAGCAATTTGCGTCCCGACGCAATTTCGCGCCTGGCCCGACAAACCCGCGGACTTGCCGGTACCGATTTCTCGCGTACATTGGAAGCGCTGAAAGCGGGTAGCCCCCTTCCCCAAGACCCCCTGCTGCGCAGCAATACCTGTGATTGCATCAACGGGGTATGGTGCGAACACCTGCTTACCCGGAACGAGTATGCAGCAATCATCAGCGCAGCCGGCTTCAGGATGGACTTTACCGCAGGATTCTGGGATACCCATTACCCGAACGCGCTGATGAACTTTGGCGCCCG
>CAZZLI010000148.1:0-6127 GCA_964655055.1 uncultured Ferruginibacter sp. | reverse complement strand
CGGTACTGGTGGATCTTTACAACCGGTGGCCGCTTGAAAGTCAGTAGTGCGTTGCGTTTTTAGCCGAGTGCAGAAAGGTTCAAGAGAATTGATTCGCGGCTTGGCATGAAAATTTTGCCCCCCCCGATCACCCAAAGGGGGAGGTTTGCCTTTCGATTTCCGAATGTCCTGAGTGAAAAAAATCATCACAATCATTCAATCTGCGTAATCAGCGGTTCAGACACATAATATCCTTCGTATAATTTAAAAGGGTTACCCATAGGAATTCAATTTATCAAGCGTATCGGCGCTCGTTTTTTCTGTCTTGATGCCCGTTTTTTCCTGCCCTAATGGGAATGATTTTTTGTTTCACTATTTCATAACCATCAACGTAAACGTATGCGTCAACTATTCTTGTACATCCTGCTGCTGAACCAAACCAATCTTTTTGCACAGTACATCAAAGGCTTCGTCGGAGCCGATTCAACCCTGCGTGATCATATCTATGTTATTAATGTCAACACACCCGGTTCCCTGAGTTCGGGTAGCGAATTCAACCTGATGGATTCGGTACCTCTAGTGGACGGTCGCTTTGAACTCCGCAACCGGCCCTGGATGAAGGAATACAATGGACTTATTCGTCTGCAGGTGGTTCCGAAAGAGAAGGAGCCTTTTTACTTCTCCATCAAAATCGACAACCAGAATTATTTCATGGTCAACAACCGGACCGCAGTGGAATTTAGTCTGCCCCGGCCCCTCCGCTTCAGTGAAATCAGTTTCACCCGGATTGACGCCGATAATCAGGCGGTTCAGGCCTTTATCCGTAAAAAGATGCAATGGCTAAATGCCAACCGTGCCCTGCGTAAAAGCGGTGCAGGTATGAAGTCGGCATATGACTCGCTCGCCAGTACAACCTATCAGCAACTGGTAACCCTGTTTGAACAGGACCAACGCGATATCTGCCGCTGGCTTGTGGCACAGGAACTGATCGGCTTCAAGTTCATCATAGCTCCGGAAAAGTACGCTGCAACAGTTCCCCGCGATTTGATGGAGCGCTTTTCTCCTGCATTCAAAAAAACACGGTCATACCGTTGGCTCCTCGCCTACTATGAAAGCGAAATGAAGAAAATTCCCTTCTCGGTTTTCAGCAAGCTGGTGCTTCAGGATACCACACTCAAGAGCCGTGAGGTGGTTCTGCCCCGTTCGAAAATCCTGGTGATCGACTTCTGGGCTTCCTGGTGCAAACCCTGCCGTCACGGCAACAAAACCTACCTGTCCGAAATCGCCCGGCTCTACCCCGCCGAAGATGTTTCGGTGGTCAGTATCTCGCTCGACGAGAAGCTCGAAGACTGGCTGCGGGCCTTCCGGCAGGATAGAATCAACTGGCCTTGTTATCTGGATTCATCCGGCACCGGCGGTAGACTGGCACTGGCTTCAGGAGTCGTGGGGCTGCCGCGCTTGCTAGTGTACGACAGCAACCGGGAAAATGTGGCCAACGATCTTTCCGGCGAACTGCTGCTGGAATTTCTCCGGAAAACGCGCGAACCGGTTACCCAATAAATCACTCGTTCCGGAATTTTTTGTTCTAAGGATAGAGCTCGGGCTTTGTCCTTTATTAATCCTTTTCAATCTACAGCCATGCGCTATGCAATCCTCTTTCTCCTGACTTTCTTCTCCTGCGTTAGTTGCGCAATCGGGCAACAGATTGCTTCAGGTACGCCGCCGCTCGCTAATCAATATATCGAAGGCGCCAAGCTGGTTATCGATATCCTGCAGTTGTTCAAACGGGATAACGGAAGAAGGACCGGCGGTTCCGGAACCGGTAAAGGAATCTTCTGCAACTTCTGTATTTACAACAGCGATAGTCTGCAAAAAATTAAAGTGGTGCTTGCTTCACGGGCGGTACAGGGAGCTGCTGCGCATACCCTGGTCATCAAGCCCGGGCAGCAGGAATGCTCGCTGCAGATTCCCTGCGGCATATATAACTGCCGGGTGGAATCGGCCGATGAAAAAATCATCAGCTGGGGCGATATCCATGTGAACGAACAGGAGGTATTCATCCGGAAATGACCAGCGGGTAAGGATTTCAAACAGTTCATGCTGTCGCAACGGGGGATTCCCCTCAGGCGGTTTCACCACGGGGCATCGTAATTTCCGACAATAAAAGGGTATTTCTACGATAAAGAACTACAATATTTTGCCGCAATTTGCATTCTTTAATAAGGTCATACACACCCTCATCATGACACAGCCCAAATCTCCCAATAACCCCATACGGGTCATCATTGCCGATGACCATGTGCTCTACCGCGCCGGAGTCAAAAGCGCGCTGAGCACGAAAAAGGATATCAAAATTGTTGCCGAGGCCGACAACGGCATGCACCTGCTCACCCTGCTCAAAACTGTTGAAGCCGATGTGATTTTGCTGGATATCCAGATGCCTATCATGGATGGTATTACCGCCCTGCCTGAAATCAAAAAGAACTGCCCAAAAACCAAGGTGGTCATGCTCACCATGATTGATGACCACTCGATGATTACAAGGTTGATGGAGCTTGGGGCCAACAGCTACCTCAGCAAGACCAGCGACAGTGAAATCATTTATGAGGCCATCAAAACCTGTAACGATCAGGATTATTATTTCAACGCGCTGACCAACCGGGCACTGCTCGACAACCTGAAGCAGAAGCAGGCACCGGCTCCCATCCGGGCCATACAGGCCGAGGCCAACCTCAACGACAAGGAAGTGTTGATACTCAAACTCATGTGCGAGGAAAAGAGCACCAAGGAAATTGCCGAAATCGTGGAACTCAGTCCCCGTACCGTGGAAGCCATCCGCGACAAGCTCAAGGTGAAAACCGGCGCGAAAAGTACGGCCGGACTCATCATGTATGCCGTCAAGAACAACATGCTCGATCCCAGTTTCTAACACAGATCCCCGTCATAGTTTCAAAAGACCGCCACTCCGGCGGTTTTTTTCTTGCTGCGCTTTTCGCTATTTTCACCAGCAAGCTCATGCAGCAGTATTTTCTTTTCAACGGCAGTTTCCAGCCCGAAGATGCACCCGTCATTGGTCCGGCCAACCGGGGGCTGCGGTACGGCGACGGCCTGTTTGAAACCCTTAAATTCATCAATGGTGAACTGCAGCTGGCTGATGCGCATTTCGCACGATTGCTTCGCGGTATGCAAGTTCTCGGGTTCCGCATCCCTGCACACTGGAGCTCCGAAAAAGTCGGCGAACAGTGCAGGGCACTTGCCCTGAAGAATGGCCATGCAGCCGGCGCTCGTGTACGCATTAACGTGATCAGGGGCGATGGCGGCCTGTATGATCCGGTAAGCCATCTGCCTCTGATACTGATCCAAACCTGGCCCCTGCCTTCGGGTGCGGGAACCTGGAATACCAACGGACTGGTATTGGGTATCTGTGAAGGGGTACGTAAGTCTGCCGATGTACTGGCCAATCTCAAACACAACAACTATCTGGGTTATGTGCTGGCCGCCCGGCAGGCTACGGATCAGAAATGGAATGATGCCCTGGTTATGAACACCGATGGGGGTATCTGCGACACCACCATCGCCAACCTTTTTGCGGTTCGGGGTCAGCAGATCTTCACCCCCCCGCTTTCCGAGGGGGGCGTTGCGGGGATTATGCGTGCGCGTCTTCTCGATTTCCTTCGAAGCCGTAACCTGCCTGTTTCCGAAGAGCGGCTCCGGCCCGAAGATCTGGAGCAGGCCGACGAACTCTTTGTCACCAACAGCATCCACCCGATTCGCTGGGTGCAGGCACTGGGCCGGCGAAATTATTCCTGCGCAACAAGCTTCAGGCTGTTTCAGGATTTTCTGCCAACCATTTGAAAGTACAGTTGTTGTTGGAAATTTTATTCCCGTTATCAATAAATCCATATGTCCACTGTCAGCATCTTCTGGTTCCGCCGCGATCTGCGGCTCAACGACAATGCCGGGCTATTTGCCGCATTGAACGGTCCGCATCCTGTGCAGCCCGTATTCATTTTCGATACCCGGATCCTCGATCAGCTCGAAGACCGTTCCGATCGGCGGGTAGCCTTCATCCATGCGGCGCTGACGGCCATGCAGCAGGAGTTGAACGGATTGTCTGCCACACTTGCGGTTTATGCCGGAGATCCGGTTCAGGTCTTCCCGAAAATCCTGAATGATTATGCGGTAGGTGCGGTCTATACCAATCATGATTACGAGCCTTATGCACAGGAACGGGATGCCACTGTTGCGCAGTTGCTTGCCGCGAAAGGCATCGCGTTCAATACGTTCAAGGATCAGGTGATTCTGGAAAAACATGAAGTGGTGAAAGATGACGGCAAACCGTACACGGTATTCACGCCCTATAGCCGCAAGTGGAAGAATACCCTCACTGCCGGTGATCTGGCCTCCCATCCCACTGAAAAGCATTTCCATAAATTCAACCGCATCAAGGCACTCAAACTACCGACCCTTGCCGATATCGGCTTCAGCAAGCCTGCCGGGGCATTCCCTTCACCGCACACTGAAGATGCATTGATCCGTCATTATGGCGAGCGTCGCGACATTCCTTCGATTGCCGGAACTTCAAAGTTGGGCATCCACCTGCGTTTCGGCACCATCAGCATCCGCCAGCTGGCCCGTCGTGCACAACAGCTTTCCGAAACCTTTCTGAACGAACTGATCTGGCGCGATTTTTATCAGGCCATCCTTTTCCATTTCCCGCATGTGGGCAGGGGCAAGGCCTTCAAGCCGGAATATGAACGCATTCCCTGGCGAAACAACGAGGCCGAATTTGAGCGCTGGTGCAAAGGAACCACCGGCTATCCCATCGTGGATGCCGGTATGCGTGAGCTGAATACCACGGGCTTTATGCACAACCGGGTGCGGATGATTACCGCTTCCTTTCTGACCAAGCATTTGCTGATTGACTGGCGCTGGGGCGAAGCCTATTTTGCGGCCAAGCTGCTCGATTTCGATCTGGCTGCCAACAACGGCGGATGGCAATGGGCGGCGGGCAGCGGTGTGGATGCTGCACCCTATTTCCGCATCTTCAATCCCTGGTTGCAGACCAAGCGTTTTGATCCCGATTTGAAGTATATCAGCCATTGGGTGCCCGAGCATCAGGAATTCGGGTATCCGGTACCGGTAGTCGAACATGAACTTGCCCGCAAGCGCTGTCTGGAGGTATATGGTTCGGTGCTTGGCAAGGGTAGATAATCTGAAGCGCAACCTGCCGGACTACACGTCCAAATTCATACCTCATTTCCCCGAATAACCGTATTTTTACGCCCCTTTCGTCCCTTTGAAATCCGCTTCTGTTGTTCCGCCTCTGTTTTTTTAACCGGCGGCTTACACCAACTTGCTTGCTTAACCAATACGATTACCTAAACAACCGATCATGAAAAAATTGCTGCTTTGTCTTGTGCTGTTTTGCGCCGGATTCACCGGATTTGCCCAGAATGTGGGCGTGGGAACCAATACGCCCAACGCCAGTGCGGTGCTGGATGTATCCGCTACCAACCGCGGGTTGCTGCCTCCCCGGGTAGCCCTTACCGGAACCACTGATGCAAATACTATCGCATCACCTGCCACCGGTTTGCTGGTGTACAATACAGCCACTGCCGGAACCTCGCCTAACAATGTGCGTCCCGGATATTATTATTATACAGGCAGCTCCTGGTACCGGGTGACCAATCCGGGCAATGCCTCGGGCGATATGCAGTACTGGAACGGCAGCCAGTGGGTCAACATTCCTGCAGGTACTACCGGACAAACACTAACCTTTTGCAATGGCGTACCGCAGTGGGGGCCATGCGGCGGTACAACCGGTGTTGCCCCAACCGTCAGTACCAACTCTCCTTCAAGCATTGGCGGAACCACGGCTAACGCCGGAGGTAATGTTACAGCAGATGGTGGCCTGCCCCTAACAGCCCGTGGGGTATGTTACGGGCTGAATGCCAATCCTACCATTGCAGACAACGTGTCGAACAGCACGACTAGTACCACTGGCTCTTATACCGTTAACCTAACCGGACTCACACCATCCACCCTTTATCATGTGCGGGCCTATGCCACAAACAGTGCGGGCACTTCTTACGGCGGTGATTCCACCTTTACCACAACAGCCATCAGCCTTCCGGTACTCACTACC
>CAZZLI010000147.1:0-6145 GCA_964655055.1 uncultured Ferruginibacter sp. | reverse complement strand
GGACTCGTACGCCAGTCAGGGAGAATAGGATGCATCTTCTTCCCCTCCTTGGGAGAAGCAAGGGGAGGCCATTCGACATTTCTTTAATTTCAGGACGTAAGCCTCTGTTTTCTATTTTTAAAATCCTGGCAACCATCTGGCGCAAGTGTTCGCCTAAGCGATCACTTGTGTCTATCTATTCTGCCCGATTGTATCGGGGTTTAGCAGCTCAAAAGTCCATCTGGCTTGCCAACAAGCGATCCTGCGGAACACTTGCGCCAGAGGGGCACAAGGGCGGACTCGTACGCCAGTCAGGGAGAATAGGATGCATCTTCTTCCCCTCCTTGGGAGGGGCCAGGGGAGGCCTGTCGACTTCTCTTTAATTTCAGGACGTAAGCCTCTGTTTTCTATTTTTAAAATCCTGGCAATCGGCATTACCCTGAATCTTCGGTAACTTACACTCCCTTCCGATATTGAAAGTCCGTGAAAGGGAGGTATCGCGATTCATGCTCTAAACTTATCCGGCCATGAGGGGTTTCATCTTCGGCGGTTTTGATCCCGCTGAAAACAAACAATCACCTTTTGAGCGCCTGCTCGACCTGTTCCTGCAACTGCTCACCTATACCAATGGCGATGCGGCCGAGGCATTGCAATGGCTGAATGAACTCGACAAGCAGTACCAGCTTACCGACAAGGATTACGGCATGGGCGACTTTATCGAGGAGCTTCGCGAAAAAGGGTATATCGGCGACGATGGACAATCCGGCGAAATCCGCATCACCCCGAAAACCGAGCAGGGTATCCGCAAGAAGAGCCTTGAGGAGATTTTCGGCAAACTCAAAAAGAGCAGAAGCGGCAATCACCATACCTTCAGGCCGGGTGCAGGTGACGAAGTCAATCCTGAAACAAGGCCCTGGCATTTCGGTGATACGCTGGAGCAAATTGATTTTTCAGCTTCCATCCGCAACGCACAGATCAACCGCGGTGCCGATTCCTTTTCCCTCCGCGAAGACGATCTGGAAATCCGCGAAACCGACTTCAAGACACAGACCTCCACCGTGCTGATGATCGATATCTCACACAGCATGATCCTGTACGGCGAAGACCGCATCACGCCGGCCAAGAAAGTGGCTATGGCCCTCAGCGAGCTGATCAAGACCCGCTATCCGAAAGACACGCTCGACATTCTGGTATTCGGCAACGATGCCTGGCCTATCGAAATCAAGGACCTGCCTTATCTGCAGGTGGGTCCCTACCATACCAATACCGTTGCCGGGCTTGAGCTGGCCATGGATATCCTGCGCCGCCGACGGAATCCGAACAAGCAGATCTTCATGATCACCGACGGAAAGCCTACCTGCCTTAAAGAGGGCAACCGGTATTATAAGAACAGTTTCGGCATCGACCGGAAAATCATGAACCGCTGCCTGAGCCTGGCCACCCAATGCAAGAAGAACAAGATCGTCATCACCACCTTCATGATCGCTACCGACCCTTACCTGCAGCGTTTCGTGCGCGAGTTCACCGAGGCCAACAGCGGCAAGGCCTTCTTTGCCGGGTTGGACAAGCTGGGGGCTTTCGTCTTCCATGACTTCGAAAGGGGCAAGCAAAAAAACGTGTATTGATTGATGTTATTCATTCGAAGGTCCCCACTTTAAAAAATTCAACGCATGCACCAACATATCGACACACTCGGCAAACTGAAAAAATCAGGCTATGAGCCCAGATCCGTAAAGGAGGAAATCCGGCAGAACCTGATCAAAAAGCTGCAATCGGGCGAAGACCCCTTTCCCGGCATACTCGGCTATGAGGATACGGTGATCCCCGATACCGAACGGGCCCTGCTTTCGCGCCACAACATCCTTTTTCTCGGATTACGCGGTCAGGCCAAAACACGGATGGCCCGCCAGATGGTTTCATTGCTCGATGAATATGTGCCCGTGGTGGCCGGCAGCGAAATCAACGACGATCCGCTGCGACCTCTTTCGGGTTATGCCATCCGCCGTATTGAGCAGGAGGGCGATGCAACACCCGTCACCTGGTTGCACCGCAGTCAGCGCTATGGCGAAAAGCTGGCAACGCCCGATGTAAGCGTGGCCGATCTTATCGGAGATATCGACCCCATCAAGGCGGCAAACCTCAAACTCAGTTTCTCGCACGAGGAGGCCCTGCATTTCGGCATCATTCCGCGCAGCAACCGCTGCATCTTTGTGATCAACGAATTACCCGACCTGCAGGCAAGGATACAGGTTTCGCTGTTCAATCTGCTTGAAGAGGGTGATTTGCAGATCCGGGGGTTCAAATTGCGTCTGCCCCTTGATGTGCTGTTCGTATTCACCGCCAACCCCGAAGATTATACCAACCGGGGCAGTATTGTAACGCCGTTGAAAGATCGTATCGAAAGCCAGATCCTTACCCACTATCCCAAAACCATTGAGACCTCGCTGGCAATCACCGAACAGGAGGCGCAGATTGCACCCGAGCAGGCCGCACGGATTGATGTGAGTGATCTGGTGAAGCGCATCATCGCGCAAGTTGCTATGGAAGCGCGTTCCAGCGAGTGGGTCGATAAGAAAAGCGGCGTGAGTGCCCGACTGACGATTGCCGCTTATGAGAATGCGGTGAGCTCCGCCGAACGGCGCGCCATCCATACCGCTGAGCAACATACACAGGTCTGGATCAGCGACCTGATGGGCATCATACCCGCCATCACCGGAAAAATCGAACTGGTCTATGAGGGTGAGCAGGAAGGTCCCTATCAGGTGGCGCAGAACCTTTTGGAAAAATCGTTGCGCTCGCTTTTCGCCGTTTATTTTCCCGCTCCCGATACTTTGAAAAAAAGAAGAGGCAAGGAAGCTCCACCGGAAAATCCCTACCAGTCGATCATCCGCTGGTTTGACCAGGGCAACCGTCTGCAGCTTTTCATGACCACGGCCGATGCCGATAAGATCCAACTGCTCTACCGGGTGAACGGCCTGCATGCGCTGGTGAAGAAGCATTATCCCCTGCTTAATGACCGTGAGAATGCCCTGCTGATGGAATTTGTGCTGCATGGTCTTTCGGCTTATTCGCTGATCAGCAAAAAAGTGCTGGAGGGTAAAGTGGAATTCAACGACCTGATGGGCAGCATGCTCAATATGCAGTCATCTTCCGGCAACGAAGTCGATGAATCTGCCGATGATGACCGGTCCTGATACCTTCTTCCGACGTCAACCGATAAAGCGGAATACTGTAAGTTTGTAATCAACGCAAGCGTGTTTGCGTCTGCTTAGCCAATGGAATATCGCACAGGTCATGTCAGTTACCGGCAAACCGGTTCATTTTCCAGGCTGGTGGAGGATTATACCGGACACATCGGCCCCCTTCGTCCCTTCCTTTCCTTCGAGCCCGATTTTTCCGGTTTGGAAGCCGCACGCGAAGCGCGTAAGTCATTTCCGGTAAACCGCCGGTTGCTGGTCGATTCGCTCAAAAGACAGTATGCCGGCATGCCGCTCAGCACCCGGCAGCAACAGCATATTGAAGCCCTTTCCTCCGAATCCTGTTTCACCATTTGTACGGCCCATCAGCCGAATCTGTTCACGGGTCCGCTTTATTTCGTCTATAAGATCATGCACGCCATCCGGCTGGCTGATGTGTTGAGCGACCGATGGCCCGGGCATCCTGTTGTTCCGGTGTATTATATGGGCAGCGAGGATGCCGATCAGGACGAACTCGCCCACGTGGTGGTAAACGGAGTCCGCCATGAATGGAATAGCGGACAATCCGGTGCGTTTGGCCGCATGGTGATCGACGGAGGGATAACCATGCTGATTGATCGTATTTCGTCTCAACTGACAAGCACGCCTTACCATAAGGAAATTGAGGCCATGCTCCGTGCCTGTTATTTGCCCGGACTCACAATCGCCGAGGCTACTTTCCGATTCGTTAACGGTCTATTTGCCGAAAAGGGCTTGCTGGTACTGCAACCCGACAATGGGGAACTCAAGCGCGCCTTCATTCCGCTGGCCGAAAAGGAATTGGCCGGTGAATTCGCGCATCCTCTGGTGAACGAGACCATCGCCCGTTTTCCCCGGGAATATAAGATCCAGGCCCAGGGCCGCGCCATCAATCTTTTTTATCTGGAGGCCGGCATACGGAGCCGCATCGTACGGGACGGCGATCATTATGAAGTGGTGCAGACCGACATCCGTTTTACCAAAGAGGCCCTGCTGGCCGAATTGCAGGCTTATCCGGAGAGATTCAGCCCAAATGTAGTGCTGCGTCCGCTCTATCAGGAACTGCTCCTGCCGAATATAGCCTTCGTCGGCGGAGGGGCCGAGCTGGCCTACTGGCTCCTGCTGAAAAATCTGTTCAACGCCGCAGGCGTGTTTTACCCGGTGCTGCTGCTGCGCAATTCCTTCATGCTGGTTTCCGGTGAGGCAAGACGGCTGGCGGATAAACTGCAGCTTTCCGATGCCGATTTGTTTCAGCCTTACACTGATTTGTCGTCAGCCTATGTACGAAATAAAACCAGCGCGGTTGTCGGGCTCGATAAGGAGAAAGCAGCCCTGGGCGCCTTGTATGATGGCATCACTTCCGTTGCTGAACAAGCCGACAATACGTTACGTAAGCATACAGCCGCCCTCCGGCATCGGGCATTGGAAAAAATCGAGGCGCTGGAACAAAAGATGCTGCGTGCCGAAAAGAAAAAGCATGAGGCGGAACTGCTGCAGCTACGTAAGCTGAAGGATCTGCTTTTCCCGGGAGGCGGTTTGCAGGAACGTACGGAAGGAGTACTGGGCTGGTATGCGCTGATGGGGCCGGAGTTGTTGGAGACAATCTGTAAAAGCAGCCTGAGCTGCGAATCGCAGTTTACGATCCTGCGTTGCTAATTCAACAAGAGGCCGCTCTTCCCTTTTCAGGTTCTACATATAATTGACGGTTCCAGCTGATTGTGAGTGAACTGGTTTTATACGAAAGTGACTTTAGTTTAGCCCAAAAATTTCCCCGTATTGTAGGCTACCCCTTTTTTTGTCATTAAGTACAGGTGAAGAGGATTTATCTATAGCGTTTCAAGGACTCGAGCAGAATTTCTTTTCCATTTGACTCGATACTTTGGTTGTCGAATGCACCGATAATGCTGTCGAACTTCATATCCAGCACAGTTTTGTGGATTCGGCTTATTTCTGCGAGTGTTACCGGAATGAAATTAGGGTAACTGTACATGACTGAAATATGTCTTTTGCTCGGTGCAATGTAGAATGTATCACCGCATAGTAGTGTTGACTGCGGAGAAAGAAAAGGCACTTGCAGTATGCTGCTTCCAGGGAAATGTCCGCCGATATGGATTACCCGGATGCCCTCCCAGAGTTCTTTGCGCTCCCCGCTCCACAAACTGATTTTGGGTCCTTTGTCGTAAATGAATACTTCGTCTGCCTGATGAAGGTA
The DNA here is from genome assembly GCA_964655055.1 of uncultured Ferruginibacter sp. Lineage (GTDB taxonomy): Bacteria > Bacteroidota > Bacteroidia > Chitinophagales > Chitinophagaceae > Ferruginibacter. The sequence goes on along the minus strand of CAZZLI010000147.1, from coordinate 739 downwards.
AACAGGGCAATCAAAGGCGGCTGCCCAGTCATTCATGGTGGTATAATAATGGGGATGGGAAATCACAATCGCCTTGAGCCCCCCTTTCGACCGGATGAATTCCCTGGTGGGTTCGTTGAGCAGCGAAATACAATCCCAGAGGATATTGCCTTTGGGCGTGATGATCAAAAATGCGCGCTGTCCTATGGCAAACCTGGGTGTAGTTTTGATTTCGTAAAAATGTTCGTTTATTTTTTTGATGCTGTTGCTGTAATTGTTTTGCAACTCTTCGGGTTGTGTCCAGGACTGGCCTTTGGGCGGCAAATATTGCCGGTCGTCGGCGCAAACCGGACATATCGCTGCCGGCATCGTGCTTCTGTTGAACTGTGTTCCACAGGTCGAGCAGAGGAGGAGAGATCCCGAGGTCGTTAGTTTTTGATAGGGCAGGGCGGAAGCCCGGCTTACAAAGCCCATTGCGCTCCATACTCCCGATGCGGCCGACAGCCTGATGAAATCTTTTCTTTTCATATTCTTACCAGAAATTCTACAGATTTATGATCTATTCATTTCAGCATGGTCAAACAGCAGATTGCAAAAGCTAATAATCCCTATTTTCAGGCAAGCTTCGTCAATGCAAAATTCCGGCGTATGCAGTGGCCCTGCTGTTTCAGGGTCTTTCCCTGCCGGCATGGCAGCAAGGAGAAAGAACAGGCCCGGAATTTTTTGTGCATAACATGAAAAACTATCGCCGCGGTCACTG
>CAZZLI010000146.1:2411-6187 GCA_964655055.1 uncultured Ferruginibacter sp. | reverse complement strand
TGTACCGCCCTGCGCCAGTCGACCCTACAGGCCTGGGTATAGGCATTCAGATAGACTTTCGATACGAGCTTCAATGTAATCCCCATTGTGTGAATTTAATTCAAAGTCCCCACTCTCTCCCCTTGTACAATGCCGGTACGCCCTCACTGAGCCATCGGGCAGGCTTTTCACCTTTGAGCAACCAGTCGAAAAATTGCTGCTCGCGGATTTGTATATCCTTACGGTTTCTGCGTTCCATCAGATTATGCGCCTCGCCGTTGTAGTTGAGCATCCATACCGGTTTGCCCAACCGGCGCAGCGCCGTGAACAATTCGATACCCTGGTACCAGGGTACGGCGCCGTCGGCATCGTTGTGCATGATGGCCAGCGGGGTAGTTACTTTATTGAGTTTGAACAGGGGAGAGCTGTTGATATAGGCTTCCGGCTTTTCCCATAAATTGGCTCCGATGCGGCTTTGTTGTTTCTCATACTGGAACTGCCGGTTCAGTCCGCTTTCCCAGCGGATACCGCCATAGGCACTGGTCATGTTGGCCACAGGCGCTCCGGCCCAGGCTGCCGCAAACAAGGGCGTACGCGTAATCAGATAGGCCACCTGATATCCGCCCCAGCTCTGGCCCTGTATGCCGATACGGCTGCTGTCGGCATAACCTTTCTTTACCAGAGCCCGAGCTCCGCTTACCACATAATCGTAGGCATCATCTCCGGGATGCCCCTTGTCGTAACGGATATCGGGTGCAAATACCAGATAGCCCCGACTGACGAAAAAGGGAATGTTCAGCCTGCTGGGTGTGGGTGCCGGCGGCTGATAACTGTGTAGCCCGTCCGACAGGCGTTCGTAGAAATAACAGATCATCGGGTAACGCTTGCCGGGTTTATAATCTTCGGGTTTGTAAAGGATGCCTGTTGCCGGTTTACCGTTATAGGCTGTCCAGCTGAACAATTCGGCATTGCCCCAGTTATAGTTAGCCTGTTGCGGATTGGTTCCGCTCAGCAAAACCGAAGCCTGTTTCTGCAAACGTCCAGTTGTTGATGCTGCCGGATAGAAGTCATAATACAATTCCGGAGAGCGCTGATAGGATTCCTTTGAATAAACCAGTCCCTCGCCATTTTGGGAAAGCAGGTGCCTGCCGTTTACAACGGATTCACGGTCGATGGCATAAGCCGGGTTGCTTAAATCGATGCCGCTTAAAAAAAGTGAGGAGGACTTGTTCTCCTCATGGAATCCGGAAAAAAGATAACGCTTGCCTGCGGTGAAATAGCGGAACTCTTTATCCGTATTGATGAAGCGGGTGACCTGTTGATTGGAGCGGCCTGTTTGCAGGGGTTTGTCGGTTTTTCTTTCCGTGACGCATTGGGGAGGGAAAGAACCATCTGGAGCAACGTTCCAGATATCGAAGCGGTCGTACACATAGACGCTGCTGTCTCCGGCATGCCAGCCCATCAATCCGTAGGGCGCCGGAAAATCGGGCACATCGTTTTCCTCGTCATATAGCGCCGTGCTGATTTTTTGCGTGATATTGGTTGTGCGGTTCGCATAAAGGTCGAAGCTGAAGTGGTTCTTTTTTTCCGGATCGTACCAGCAGATGTATTTTCCCCCCGGCGATGCCGAAGCCGTTGCATAGAGCCCTTTGAACACCGGCAGGATCAACCCGTTTTCGGTATTCAGTACAGATGCATCTGTTTTGCTTCTTCCCGTCCACTGTGACGGGATGCGGTAGGGTTTGTTGGTTTGCAGCAGAACCCAGGGGGAGTTGCCTTCATCCAGCACAGTGACCTGTTCTGCATTTTCCGAGCCTGCCTGCACCAGCTGCCCGGAAGCGATCTGATACACAGCATTATAACTGCGTTTGAGTTCCGCATCCAGGTTCTTCAGTTGAACGGTCTGCAGGTATTCGTCCTGATAATGCCATATATCCAGCCTGGCGGTTTCAAACTCCACCAAGGTGGTGTCTTTGGGCGGAAGTATCGGCGCAGTTCCAAAAAATATCCGGCTGCCGTTTTTGCTGAAATAGATTTTCCCGTTTTCGCTGACGCCGGAGCCGATGGGCATACCGGGCGTGTTCTTGTCAACAAGCAGTTTTGCACTGTCCATTCCCGAACGGTAGTACCAGAGTTTGTAGAATCTTGTCAGGGCTTTTTCGCTGCTGTCCCGTTCGGCAGCAAAGCAGATTTGCATTCCGGCTTCATCAAAGGCCGGGTTGCGGACGTCATTGATGGCCGAAAGCAGGGTATCTGATTTTTGTTCCGCAAGTCTGTAGCGGACCAGTGCTGCACGACTTGTGCTGTCTTTGGCTTTGCGCCCGGTTTTTATAAGAAGAGAATTGCCGTTCTTATCGAACCAGTAGTCTCTGACCCGGGAGAAAGCCGTGTCTTTGCCGGTAAACAGGTTGCGTACCACAAGGGTATTCCCTTCATTGTCGGATTTTGCAGCGGCATCATCGGCTTCCGCATCGCGGGTGTCCGCTTCATCCCGGGCCTTGCGTAAAATGGTTTCCGACGTGGATTGCAGGATGTTTGACAGTTCTTCGCGTGAAATCTTTCCTTTTACCGAATCCAGGGTCTTGCCGATCAGTGAATCGGCCAGGGTGCGCAGTGGATCTTTGCGTGCGCCCAGCGAGTCGGAAGGCTTGCGTTTCGCGGTATCCGGCAAGGCTTTTTCCAGCAGGTAGGCCAGATATCCGCTTCCCTTCTCCGGAATTTTAAATTCTTTGACCCGCGGAATCCTGATCAAGGTATCCCTGCCGCTGGCCAGGATGAACAGCGAGTCTTTCGGCATGTCGTCGGGCTTTTTCTTTTTGATTTTTGCCTGTCGGGTATCCTGGAACGGGGGTTTTATTTTCCCGATCAGAAAACTATCGTCGTAGGTGAACGCCATGCCGTAACCCCGGGGAATGGATTTACTGAATTTGTTTTCCGGTTGCTGGACGGTGAGTGTTCCGTCGCCCTCCTGGGGTATAACGGTATAGGCTACCCGTTTTCCGTTGTTGCTGATGGCCCGTTCCCCGAAATTCTGCCAGCTGTCGTACACACTGTGGTCAAGTGGTTTTTTCTGGGCATATAGGAATTGCAGGGCGGACAATAAGAGGGCGGAAACGAGCAATAAAGGCTTGTTTATGGACCTGCCCGTTCCTGCTCGGACAAGTATTTCGCTTGATTGGTGCACGTTGGTTGTTTTTGCGGTTTAGATGGGTTCGTCGATAAAGCCCCATCGGGTTCGTAGCGTTTCCAGTTCGGGTCCGGCCAGTTTCCGGGATGCATAATGGCCGGCTGCCTGTTTTTGACGGTAGGCTTCATAGAGGGTAACGGCGCAGGCTACGGAAATATTCAGGGAGCGGATGATGCCCACCTGGGGAATCAGGAAGTTGCCGTCGGCCAGGGAGATAATGTCTTCACTCACACCGCTGTGTTCATTGCCGAATACAAGGGCCACCGGTTCGGTGAGGTTCATGGCATAAAGGCCGGTAGCGTCGCTGCTGAGGTGGGTGGTATAGATTTTTTTGTAGTGACGGCGCAGATGGGCAAAGCATTCCTGTGCATCGGTGTATTGGTGGATGCTCAGCCATTTGGCGGCACTGGATGAACTTTTGGCGCCCCATTTCTTATGTCGTGCGATACGGGTGTTGAGCACGAAGATTTCCTGAATGCCTACCGCGTCGCAGGTGCGCATCACGGCGGCTATATTGTGCGGATCAAATACATTCTCCAGCACCACGGTGAGGTCGGGTTGCCGGTGGTCCAGCACATGGTTGAGTCGCTCGGCTCGTTCGGGCGTCATG
>CAZZLI010000146.1:376-2311 GCA_964655055.1 uncultured Ferruginibacter sp. | reverse complement strand
TCTAACTGATATTTTCCACAATCATCGCACTGGCACCGCCGCCTCCGTTGCAGATGCCGGCACCGCCATAACGGGCATTGTGCTGCTTGAGCACATGGATCAGCGTAACGATGATCCGGGCTCCGCTTGCCCCCAGCGGGTGACCGAGCGATACGGCACCGCCGTTCACATTCACTTTGGCGGGATCGAGTTTAAGTCTGCGTGAATTTTCAATACCCACAACCGAGAAGGCTTCGTTCAGTTCCCAGAACTGGATATCGTTCATGCCAATCCCGGCTTTTTCCACCGCTTTGGGAACGGCCAGGGCGGGGGCGGTGGTGAACCATTCCGGCGCCTGTTCGGCATCGGCAGCCGATACAATCCGGGCGATGGGTTTCAGTCCCAGTGATTTTAGTTTTTCTTCACTCACCAGAATCAAGGCGGCGGCGCCATCGTTCATGGTGCTGGCATTGGCAGCGGTTACGGTTCCGTCTTTTACAAAGGCCCCTTTGAGCGCCGGGATTTTATCGAATTGTACATTGAAGGGCTCTTCGTCTTTGGCCATCATTACGGGGTCTCCTTTTCGTTGTGGTATGGCTACCGGCACGATTTCAGCCTCGAACTTTCCTGCATGTACAGCAGCCTGTGAGCGGCGGTAGCTTTCTATGGCAAAAGAGTCCTGCTCTTCACGGCTTATTTTGCAGGTGGACGCACAGAGTTCCGCGGCATTTCCCATGGCCTTGCCGTCATAGACATCGGTGAGGCCGTCTTTGGCCAACCCGTCGGTGAGTTGGACATGGCCGTATTTGTTACCCCAGCGCATGGTTTCCGAATAGTAGGGCACATTGCTCATGCTTTCCATGCCACCGGCCACAACAACCCCTGCATCGCCGAGCATGATGCTTTGCGCGCCGAGGGCTATGGCTTTCATGCCGCTGGCGCAAACCTTGTTGATCGTGGTGCAGTTCACCTTGTCGGGCAGTCCGGCAAATTTTGCGGCCTGTCTTGCGGGCGCCTGACCCAGACCGGCCTGAAGTACCGAGCCCATCAGTACATCGTCAACCTGATCGGGGGAAATACCCGCCTTTTGAAGTGCTCCTTTTATGGCGAAAGCACCGAGCTGGGTGGCGGAGAATCCTTTGAGGCTGCCACCGAAACTGCCCATGGGGGTGCGTACTGCGGCTACTACGTAAACTATTTTGTTCATATGGAAATCGTTTTGCGACAAATGTACAAAGAATATGACGGCCTTGTCAGGGCTTCAAATGGGCTAACTTTGTGCTACTATCAGCCGGGCCATCGCTCCTGCAAACAGGGGAGGAAAGTCCGGACAGCGCAGGGCGGCATACCGGTTAACGGCCGGGAGCATGTTGCCGGAAGGCGGCATGTACAGACAGTGCCACAGAAAATAACCGCCCCGGTGCAAGCCGGGGTAAGGGTGAAAAAGTGAGGTAAGAGCTCACGGACAGCGGCAGCAATGTTGTTGTGGGGTAAACCTTATGTGCTGAAATGCCATGTAAACCGGTGTTCCGCATCGCGGAAAAAGGCGGCCCGTCTGATTGCACGTTATCGTGCAGCGCCGGAGGGTAGGCAGCTCGATTGGCACAGTAATGTGTCAACCAGATAAATGATGGCCGGCCCGTTCACGCGGGTTACAGAATCCGGCTTACAGGCTGATAGTATTTTTTTGGATGGAGTTTTTCAGGTCATAGCCTTCTTCAATTTTTCCAACTTTTAAATGAAGGACCGACCGAAGAAAAAGATAGAAAGAAGTCACGCGGTTCATGGTGAACTGAAATTTCTCCGCGCTCCTGGCCTGATCATTGCGTACTCTGCGTGCAAATAGGCAGGTGTTGAGTGGTAAATGTTAAGTGTTGAATGAAGTGTCTTCCGAAGAAATTGATAGAAAGAAGTCACGCGGTTCATGGTGAACTGAAATTTCTCCGCGCTCCTGGC
>CAZZLI010000146.1:0-276 GCA_964655055.1 uncultured Ferruginibacter sp. | reverse complement strand
CTGATCATTGCGTACTCTGCGTGCAAAAAAAAGTTTCACGCAAAGGCCTTTAGGATGGTGTTGAGTGGTAAATGTTAAGTTTTGAATGAAGGGCCGACCGAAGAAAATGATACAAGGAAGTCACGCGCTTTGGTCTCCTTCCGTTCCTAATCCACGAACCGGAATTGAGTGCGGGTATTCGATTTGAATGTTACCTGTTCCCACAAAAAAAGTCCGGAGCAGCACTCCGGACTAATCTGAATTAATCAATTTGTTTATGGGGATTATTTGCCTCCC
>CAZZLI010000145.1:0-6234 GCA_964655055.1 uncultured Ferruginibacter sp. | reverse complement strand
ATTATACGGGGAAATTTTTGGGCTAAAAGTAACTTCACTTTCGTATGACTTCACTTTCGTATAAAAACAGTGGCAGGGATGGATACGGGCTTGTATTTCCGGCGCGATCGTCAATACAAAGCCATAAACAGGAAGCTTAAAACGGAAGAATCATACCCTGGGCCTGTAATAGCAGGTAACCAGATAAATAGTTGCCCGGATGAATTGATATGAGAGCCAGCGGACGAACTGTACAACAGGGTTTCGGTTTCGCCGGTGGGTTTCTTCCGTGATGGCAAGCGTATCGCTTGTAATGATGGCATCCAGTGTGGCATCAACCTGCCTGGCAAAGGCTTCGTTTCGAACATCGATGTTCAACTCAATGCTGGCGTAGGCACTAATATTGTTAACATTGTAGGATCCGACAGTCATCCACGTACTGTCACACACGGCGACCTTGGCGTGAAGAATCGATCGCTGGTATTCGTAGATCTCAACCTTGTTGCGCAGAAGCCAATCGTACATCCAGCGCTCCGCAAATTTGGATACGGGTACATCGGAAGGTCCGGCGGTGATAACCCGGATGCGGACGCCCCTGCGTGATGCCTGGGCCAGCAGCCTGCGGATGATTTTTCCCGGCAGGAAATAACTGCATAGTATGGTAACCTCGGAACGGGCACCCCGCAGCATTTGGATATAGGTTGATGAAATCTCATTGCGCCGCCTGACCCAGTCGTTGCGCCGAACCCTTGCCATGACTTTTTCCGATTCGGGTAAATGCCCGTGCGGGCGATCCTGTTCACAGGGCGTAAGCTCCATCTGCTTCGGAAAAGCATTCCAGGTTTTCCAGCAGAGCACACAGAGCTCCCGCGACACCTCGCCTTCGGCATAGAGTGCAAAGTCAAGCCAGGGAAGCTCTCCGCCGACATCGTTGTACCGGTTGGCGATATTGATACCGCCGGTGAGTGAATGGCGGGCATCGGCCACAAAAACCTTATGATGCATCCGGCGGCCGAAGTAAAAATTCCGGCTGCGGAAGAAAGGCTCAAAAAACCGGAAGTTCACACCGGCATGTTCCATATCGGCAATCAGCTTTCGCGACATCAGTCGGGAAGCATATCCGTCAACCTGCAGATACACCTTCACGCCGCGAAGTGCAGCGCTTATCAACGCTGCAGCCACCGTAACAGCCGTGGTGTCATCGTCAAAAATATAGGTCTGAAGATGGATGCTCTCCCGGGCTTCTGCAATCAGTTTGAGCAGCAAATCAAAATAAGCTCGCCCGCCACGGATCAGCTCAACGCGGTTTTCGGTGGAAAAGGAAGAAGCCTGATTTTTTCTTGAGCCAGACATAGCATGCATACGTTAGCCTCAAATGCCCTGCTTGAAAAAAGCAATCAGGCATTCATATCCCAAGATACATCAAATCGTAGTATGCCGAGGCCATCCGCTTGCTGTCGAAATAGGGAAGGATATCGCGCATGCCATTCTTCATTATCGCGAGCCAGCGGTCCGGCTTGTTGTAATACATAGGCAGCACCTCGTTCTCAAGAAGATTGTAGAGCGAGGCCGCATCGGCATCATCCTGCTGATCGTCGGAAGCGGTCAAATCACCGGGAGGAATCACAAAAGCATTCTCACCGTTCCGGGCGAATTCGGGGAACCAACCGTCCGGCAGGGCAAGGTTCAAGGCACCGTTCATAGCGGCCGACATGCCACTGGTGCCAGATGCTTCATGGGTCATGCGGGGCACATTCAGCCAAAGATCGGCTCCGGCCTTGAGCAGGCGCGACAGCCTCAATTCATACCCGCAAAGAATGGAGCAGTTCGGATAGGTTTTGCAGATATCGACAATCTTGTCGAACACCCCAATGGCGGCATAATCCATTGGATAGGGTTTGCCTGCCCAGATGATCTGTATCGGATACCGGGCATTGGTGACGAGTCGATGAAACCTGTCCATGTCGTGAAAAAAAATATCGGGCCTTTTGTATCCGGCGAATCGTTTGGCAAAAACAAGCGTGCAGATCTTCTCATCATAGATTTCACCGCACTGGTCGGCAACCTCTTCAAACAAAGCGTGCTTACCTGCAACCTTTTTCTGACGGATCGCTTTATCATCATTATTATCCAGCGCCTGGTAGAGTCCGGGGTTATGCCAGTACGGAAAATCCTGCGCGTTGGTTATGGCGATGATTTCACAAAGATGCTCCTGCCCTACCCACATTTTTTTGAGTGTAGCAAGATGGCTTCGGGATACCGCATTGGCTTTGCCGGAAAGTCGAAATGCCGAAAGCGTATAATCCAGTTCTTCATTTTCTTCGCTATGTGTAAGTGTGCGAACCACGGATACCGGAACATCGCAGAAAAAACCCATTCTCTCGAGCAAACGAAATCCATTGTGCTGATTGCCGGAAGCCTCAGGCGTATGGTTAGTGAATACCAGTCGCTTTCGGACCGCATCAGCATCCTGATACCGGTTGAACAGATAAAAGGCCAGCGGCAACCCATGCGACTCGTTCATGTGGTAGACCTCAGCCCCCCAGTCAAGTTTTTCGAGCAAAACAGCGCCGCCCCGTCCAAGCAAGATGGATGCGGCAATACGGGTTTCGGGATTGGCATCATACAACCGGTGCGATATCGTTTTGGAGAGATAGTCGTTTTCCGGAAGATCGGTACTCAGAAAAAATAACGGAGCGGTATTAAAGATCTGCGGCGGAAGGTAGTAGGCGGTTACCCAGACATCCTGACGGGCAACCGGGATGGTGAACCGAATGCCGGTTGGAACAAGAAATCCGTAATTCTTCTCTTCAAACAATACATCCATCTGCTGGTCCTGCTTGCGTACCTGGTTGTAATAACCGTATTTCCAGAGGATGGAAACGCCAACAAGATTCTGGCGCAACTGGAAAGCGCTGCGCATATGCGAGCCTGCGAGGTAACCGAGTCCGCCGGCGTAATTCTTGAGCGGTTGATGGATGCCCATCTCCATACAGAAATAAGCCACAGGCTTCCGGAAACCGGAACTGATTGTATATGGATGGGTGAATTGAAAAGACATCGGCGCTGTTTAGTAAACCACTACCGGCATGCAATCGCAGGATACCGGTTCAGATGAGCGTGGTACCGACAACGTAAGTACGCCCGCGCTGTAGCCGGCAATTGTAAAAGCGGTATCGGCATCATCGGGAAGCCGAACGGTGCGCATGGCCACCTCATAACTCATGTCACGGGAATGGGGCCGGTTGCTGCGTTGCTGCGGCTGGTTGAACAGATACACGGTCAGTTCATTGTCCTTGACATCAATCTGAAAATCCTCCCGGCGCATACCGGGAACCGGTATGACCAACTCATACCCGACCGGAGTTGTTTTCAGTATCGGTGAAGGCAGCAGACCGAGGCTTTTGCGTGGCGCACCGGCGTTTACAGATTGGTGGTCGATGGCAATCATGGGCACATAACCACCTGGATAGACGATTCCTGATGTAGGTTGTTCCTGCTTTTTCATATATGGCAAGTAATGTGTTTTGTCATTACCGGTTCAAAGTAAAGGGCTCTACGATGTCTTTAATCTGACCATTGCCACAGGGTGGGATGATTGGAGTCATATGGCTCCTCTGAATTTTTGCGAATGCGGTCAAACCCTGACGCCGGGGCCTTAGGCAGGCCGTAATATGACGCGCATCATTGTCCAGATCAGCGGCAGCAATCTAATTGCAGGGAATGAACAATACCGCTAACCTTTCCGCCAACAGCCTGAAAGTTTTGCGCAGCAGGTATCTGATCCGCGACAGCCAGGGCAGAATCAGGGAAACACCGAGGCAGCTATTCCGTCGTGTGGCCCGTCATGTGGCTTCGGCGGAACAGAAATGGGGAGGAGCACATGCGGCAAAAGTTTGGGAAGAACATTTTCTCTCAATGCTGTGCAACCTGGATTTTCTTCCCAACTCCCCTACCCTCATGAACGCCGGTATTCCGGGAGGCCAACTTAGCGCATGCTTCGTGTTGCCTGTAGAAGACAATATGCAGGGAGTCTTCGACACCCTGCGACAAACCGCCCTCATCCAGCAAAGCGGTGGCGGAACAGGCTTCAATTTTTCTTCACTACGGCCTACGAACGACCCGGTAAGGGGTACAGGTGGAATCGCATCGGGGCCGGTATCGTTCATGCAAGTTTTTGATGCGGCCACGCAATGCATCCGTCAGGGCGGAAAACGAAGAGGCGCCAATATGGGTATCCTCGACATCAGCCACCCGGATATCCTGGAATTCATCGGATGCAAAAGAAAGAGCGGATTGTTGTCCAACTTCAATATTTCGGTAGGCATACCGGATGCGTTCATGCATGCGCTTGAAAACAGGGCAAATTGGAATCTGATCCATCCCGGCAGCGGGACTATAGTGAGCAGTTTACCGGCTATCTCCATTTGGGAATTGCTGCTTGACTCGGCAACCGAATCCGGAGATCCGGGTGTGCTGTTCACTGATACCATCAACGCGCATAACCCGACGCCGGAACTGGGAAGAATAGCGGCTACCAATCCTTGCGGCGAAGTGCCCCTGCTCCCCTACGAACCCTGCAACCTGGGATCGGTTAATCTTAAACAATTTGTGGTTAGTAGCGATGATTATCGACAAATCGACTATGGTGAACTTGGAAAAACGATCCAAAAAGCAATCCGTTTTTTGGACAATATCATAGAAATCAACAACTATCTGTTTCCTGAAATCAGCGAAATGGCCCTATCCAATCGGAAAATCGGACTGGGAGTGATGGGCTGGGCCGATGCGCTGATTGGACTCGGCATACCCTACGACAGTGATGAAGCGGTTGCCGAAGCCCGAAAACTGATGCGGTTTATCCGAGACACGAGCAGAAACGCTTCAAAAGAACTTGCCCGGGAACGTGGTGCTTTTCCGAACCAGAACCGAAGCGTATTTGCAAACCAGCAACCCCTGCGAAATGCCACCACCAACAGCATCGCGCCTACGGGAAGCATCGCGCTGATTGCAGGATGCTCCTGCTCTATTGAACCCTTGTTTGGAATCGCATTTCGCAGAAAAAATATTCTGCACGGCGAGACACTTGCGTATGTTGAACCGATGCTGATAAATCAACTCAAAAAACTCAAACAAGATACACCTGAAATACTAGAAGAAGTAATGCTTAAAGGCAGCATCGCACCCATCAGGAAAATACCACAGGAAATACGTTCGCTATTCAAAACGGCTCATGAAATAGCTCCTGCCCGGCATTTGGAACAGCAGCTCGCATTCCAGGAGTTTACCGACAACGCCGTTTCCAAAACCATCAACCTTCCCTTCAGCGCAACAGCGGACGATGTGGACGCCATCCTCAAAGGAGCCTGGCGGGGTGGTGCGAAAGGCATCACCGTTTACCGCGACCGGTCGAAGCAAGCGCAGGTCATCTATCAGGGTATCGAAGAAGACAGTACACAACGTTGTAAAATTTGTACGGTGTAGGTTCCGCGTTTGTTTGAAAAAGATTGATTTTCATTAAACCTTATTTATAATTCTTTTTTCGTCTTGCCAACATCATGAGTTCTGGTAACCTGAATCATGAACACGGGCAATTGTTGCGGCTATTTTTGGCTGGACAGTACACCCCATTCCTTTACCAAACAACTGACCGCCATGGAAAACACTGCTTACAATGCAATCCGGGAAACGGCATTCTTCCGGGGTTATTCATCGTCACAAGGTGAGCGATTCATAGATGCCGGGGTCATCAACCGGCTTTTATATGCGGCCATGTCGGCCCCGGCTCCTCAGCAGCATTTGCCCTGGAAGTTCATAGCCATCACCGACAGGCCAACGCTGGGGCTTCTTGCCAACAGATTGCCCTTTGCGGCTAAATTGAGCAGGGCTGTAGCCGACATCGTCGTTTGCGCGGTCGTTCAGGACGCATTGCTGGAAAACGAGGCCATGGCCATCATAAACTGCACCTGCGCCAGCCAGAACATCATCCTCACCGCACAGGCCATGGGGTACAGTACGGCGTGGACCTCCCTGTATCCCGACGAGGGTAACATGAATACAGTGCGAGAAATGCTGCAGATTCCGGCACATGTCATACCGCTGAACATTCTGCCGTTGGTGGAAAGCGGTTATACTGAAAAAGCCAAAAGCAAATACGATGCAGGAAGCATTTTCAGGGAAAAATGGAATAAACACTAATAGTTTATTATTTTATTAAATATTTCCATGCGTTTTTCATAATATCCAGAAAAATCA
>CAZZLI010000144.1:0-6358 GCA_964655055.1 uncultured Ferruginibacter sp. | reverse complement strand
CCGGCGTTCGTCGCTGGGATGAGTAGCCAGAAATTCCGGAGGTTTTTGTCCACCTGCCTGAGCCATCCGTTTCCAGAACGGAACCGCCTCGCGCGGATCATATCCCGCCATTGCGGAAAAATACAACCCGTACCGGTCGGCCTCAAGCTCATGCTTCCTTGAATTCGGCAGTAAAAACCCTGTTTGGGCACCAATACCGAAAATGTTGTCGAATAACTGGTTCACCGCCGGGTTTCCGCTGGTGGCAATATTGCCAATGGCCCCCAGACCCTGGGTTATCATAGCCTGACTCATCCGCTCGCCACCATGCCCGGCTACGGCATGCGCAATCTCATGACCCATCACCACGGCCAGCGCCTGCTCATTCTGGGCCACGGGCAGCAATCCGGTATACACAACCACCTTGCCGCCGGGCATGCACCAGGCATTGATTTCATTCTTGTCAACCAGATTGAATTCCCACTGGTAATCCTTCACCACATTGAACTTCCCCTGCTGCGAATAATACTGTGTGATAGCAGCCGCAATCCTGTTCCCGATCCGCTTCACCATTGAGGCGTTGGGATTGACCGGATTGCTGATCACCCTGTTTTTCGACAGGAAACTGCTATACTCAGTCACAGAAAGCTGCCGCAACTGCGATTCCGGAATAAATTTCAACTGCTTGCGACCGGTTACCTCGTTGCGGAAGCAACCCGAAAACAAAAGGACAAATGCCAGCAAGAAACAAGAAGCAATTCGCATGGGATCAGGTTGTGGTATATATGCCAATGTTGAACTGTAACGTAGGTTGATTGAACAGCCCAAAGTTGCGGTAAAAAAGAAAAAACGATGAAACCCGGAAGGGAAAAGTTATGATTCCGATCGGTTTTTGAGCCGGCTTCTGAAGATGGGAACCCGGCTTTCATTGCCGTTCAGAATTTTAACGATATTCTTCTGATGAGTGAGAATCACCATACAGCCCACAAGCACCGCGAAAATCCGGTAAATGATCACATCTTCATTCCAGATCCAGAGTACAAAGATGGGTAGCGCAATTCCTGCGATAATCGAACTTAATGATACATAACGAGTTAGGAAAAGTACCAGCAAAAAAACTGAAATACAACACAGGGCGATAACCGGCTGTACAGCGAGAATCATTCCAAACAGGGTTGCCACCCCCTTTCCCCCTCTGAACTGGGCAAATACCGGAAAAATATGGCCGATTACGGCAGCCAGACCAAGGCCAACCATCAGGTTCATCCTGTCCCACTCATTCTGGAGATAATGCGGCAGCATGTTGAACAGTGATACCGCCCAGATGCCTTTCAGGATATCAAAAGCCATCACCAGAGTCCCGAATTTCGGACCCAGAACCCTGAAGGTATTAGTGGCGCCCATATTGCCGCTGCCATAGTCGCGTATATCGATATTGAAGAAGAATCGGCTGAACAGTAAAGCGGTAGGTATGGATCCGATCAGGTAAGCCAGCAGAATCAGTAAAAGCTCTTTCATTGTGAATGCGCCGGCACTTGAATACAGTTTGTTTGTACGCCGGAAGACAAATATAAGCCTTTTGACCTGAATTATTAACGATTACTTAATACAGCACATATGTTAAAGACTCACTTCGCGCAGGTTAAGGCCAGCCAGCCGGAACAAGTAACATCCTGCGCAAGGGTTAGATTGTGGCGATCCAGTTCCGTTATCATCTTTTCGCCATCCGATACCAGAAACCCGCTTAGCAGAATCTTTCCTCCGGGTTTTACTGCTGCGACAATACGGGGCAATTGTGCAAGAATCACGTTGAGGTTGATATTGGCCAGAATCACATCGTAGCCCCCTGCATCCGGAACCTCCTCTCCCTGCATCACCCGGACGATCCGGCCTTGATTGTTCCGGACATTCTCCTCCGTATTCAGCACGCTCCAGTCATCATTGTCCATAGCATCAACCACCACCGCCCCCATCTTCTCCGCCAGGATAGCCAGGATGCCCGTGCCGGTTCCGAAGTCAAATACCCGCTTCCCTCTGAAATCAATGCTGCGCATCAACCGCATCATCGAGACGGTTGTGGCATGATGGCCGGTACCAAAACTCATTTTCGGCGTAATCAGCAACTCATGTTCAAATCCCGCTTGCCTGGCATGAAAATGGGCCCTCACCGAAACGAAATCATCCACCAGCACCGGCTGAAACTCCGACTCCCACCTGCTGTTCCAGTTTTCAGTTTTAACTTCGGAGATTCGGTAAGTACATTCCGGAATGGGCCGCAAGGCTTCTTTCAACGCCGGATCATCAAAACCGGAAGCCGAAATATAGGCCAGCAGCCGATCCTCGCCCGACTCATCAAAACCCTCGAAAGGAAGTTCGCCAAGCAGGGCTATTAAAACATCCGCATCGGATCTGCTGTTCAGGTCGAATTCAATTTGATAATAGATATTGTCCATGATGGTGGGAATCTAGGCTTTCCGATACGATCCGCATTATTGCACCGTGATCTGCAAAGGCTTTCCTGTAAAACTGACCGTTGCTGAATATTTCCTTGCCGTGGAGAAATCTTGCCCCTGCGCTGATTGGCCCGAACGGTGTACCACAAAATGAAACACGCGTTTTTTTGGCATTCCCGGATACATGCCTTTCCCTGCGCTAACCTCCAACCTTGTCCTACCTGATTCCAGGGGAACCGCTTTCAAACTGATCAATTGATACTTTCCTTTCACCAAAGAAGATTTGCTTTTCCCGTCATCATCAAACAGAACATACTCAGAAGGTGTATCGCTCTTAAAGTAATGCACCACAAGCGTGTCGGCAACATAGCGCTCCGTATTGGCACCGGAAGGCATTTCACGGGTCGGCAGGAAACTTCCAGCCCGGGCGTAAAAAGGAATTTCGCCAATGCTGAGCGGGCAATCCACCCAACCCGTCTGCGGAGCTGCTCCGCTTGGTTGCAGGGTATTGCTAAGCCGGTACCAATTTCCACCCGGCAGATAAACGCGACGGCTGCCCAATCCTTTTTCTGTGACCGGCGCTATCAGCAAACTGCTACCCCACAGGTACTGGTCGGTAGCCCGGTAACTGGCTGAATCTTCAGGGAAATAATAACTCAGCGGAGCGGTGAGCGGCGCTCCTTCCTTAGCCTGCAGATAACAAAGGGTGTAATTGTAGGGAAGCATCCGGTAACGGAGATCGATACACGATTTCGCAATCAGGTTGTACGGCGTATCCATCAGGGCCGGTTCACTGGCAAAATCGAAAGGTCGCGGATCAACCGGCTTCAATGCCGTACCATGTGGCCGGAAAACGGGCGTAAAGGCGGCATACTGCAACCAGCGCACATAGAGTTCCTGATCGCCGTTGCCACCGGCAAAACCTCCGGCATCGGAATGCATGTAGGGAATCCCGCTCATACTCATCCCCTGCATGATGTTCAGTTGCGCCTGAAACCCTTTCCAGCTGCGGCTGACATCACCGCTCCAGGGAAAGATGCCGTAACGCTGGCTGCCCGCGAATCCCGAACGGGCCAGATGGAAGAGCCGGGTATCCGGATAATCTTTCGCATACTTTTCCCAAAGCATCCTGCTCCAGTAATGGCCATAGGCATTATGCACCTCATCGGCGCCGAATTTCCGCCGATAACCCAAATCGGATAGATTATGCAGCAGCGCAGCAGGATGCTTTTCAGGTTCACCGAGATCGGTCCACCACCCCACGGTTCCCAGTCCGATCTGTTTCCGGTAATGGGTATTCCAGATCCAGTCGGCAGCATCCTTCCGGAAAATATCGAGTATACCTCCCTTCCCGAAATAGAAATCCTGCAGGGTAAAAGGCGCACCGGCGGAATCCGTTGCCAGATATTTTGCGGAGGCATTGTACTGACGTGTCCCCTTCAGAAAAAACGGTTCGGTGATCAGGATCGGCTTGATGGATTGTTTCCGCAGTCCGGTCATCATGCCTGCCGGATCCGGCCATTTTTTCCGGTTCTCCCACTCAAGGTTGCCCAATGTTCCCTGTATGCTGTCGCCGAACCAGAACAGATCGAATACGATGGCATCAACGGGAATTTGTTGCTGCTGCATCTTGCCCAGGATCTCCTTCATCTGCCCCTCCCCGACATACCCGAAACGGCTCATGAAATTACCCAGCATCCAGCGGGGCGGCAGGGGTTGCTTTCCGGTAAGCCGGGTGAATGATTTGAGCAGTTCGCGATAATCCTTCCCGAAAATGATATAGACATTGAGTTCACCGCTGGAGAAGCCGGCGTCAAAATATCCGGCATTGGATTTACCGATATCAACAAAGCCTTTCGAAGGGTTATCAAAAAACAAGGCATATCCTTCGGAAGACTGGAAAAAAGGGACGGAAAAATTCAGGTTATCGGCACCATCCTCATAGCCGTACCAGGGGTTGTTATATAACGCGAACGCATACCCTCTCCGGTTCAACGGCAAGGCCCTGGATCCGCCTCCGAATATCTTTTCCCCGGAACGAAGCGGAAACCGGAAGCCGTATTCGCCCTGTTCCCGTTTCAGCGGCAAACAGGAAATTGTTTTTCCGGATACCGACAGGATAACACCCCCACCCTCGCCTTTACTCAAAACCGGAACTGGTTGTATCGCTGCAGGTTTCGATATCACCGCGTCAGTGATATTTTCATTCGTTTTATACCCATCGGGATGCAGGGTTAGTTTGACAACATCCGACCCGTAAGATGTTACCGTCCATCGGTTTCCCTGATAAGCAAGGGATTGCTGTGCTTTAACAGAAAGGCAGAAAATGGAAACCAGGGTAAAAAGCAGGAAGCGGGCCATTGAGCTTGATTTGGTAGACACCAAATTTAATAGATTCCCTCATCAATCCTGCCGAGGGAAATCCGATACAGGGTTACAAGTTGACTTCTCGCTCAACCAATTGGTCTGCCGTTTTGACCAATAAGGTGCCCTGGAGGTACTTTTCATTGTGCTGTGTCTTATCAAGTCCTTCATCTTCCTCACGTTCACTTACCCGTATGGGGAGAATGGAGTTGATAAACAGGAAAATGAGCAGTGAAACCAAAAAACTGTAAACGGATACAATGGCCATGGCCTTGAACTGCGTCAGGAGGAATGCGGAATTTCCATAGGCAAGCCCCTGTGGTCCTGAGGCGATACCATGCACTAGTTGATTGGCGAAAACACCGGTGAGCAGCATCCCCGTCATACCGCCTATACCATGGCAGGGAAACACATCCAGGGTATCGTCAAGTTTTGATTTTTGTTTGAGGGATACGGCGATGTTGGAAATGATGGCGCCCACAACACCAATAACGATGCTTTGCGGTAAACCGACGAATCCCGATGCGGGCGTAATGGAAACCAGTCCGACGACGGCACCGATACAGAAACCCACCACAGAAGGTTTTTTTCCCTTCATGACATCAAAAAACATCCAGGCCAATCCGCCTGCTGCTGCTGCAGTGTTGGTGGTGCCAAAGGCGGTGATTGCAAGCATATTGATACCTGAAGCGGATCCTGCATTGAAGCCGAACCAGCCAAACCAGAGCAGCCCTGTACCTATGAGCACGTAGGGTACGTTGGCAGGAGGAATTTCCTGTTGATGGCGGTGGGTCTTTCTTCTTTTCAACACCAGGGCTCCGGCGAGTGCAGCACATCCGGCAGTGATATGAACAACGGTTCCTCCGGCAAAATCCCAGGCTCCCATTTTGGAGAGGTAGCCATCGGGATGCCAGCTCCAGTGAGCCACAGGTGCGTAAACCAAAAGGCTGAACAGTACGATAAACAGGATATAGGCAGTGAATTTTATGCGCTCGGCAACGGCACCAACAACCAGGCCGGGGGTAATCACCGCAAACATCAATTGGAAAAACGCGAATTCCATCAACGGAATGCGTTCGGCCAGGGGCCAGGGTGAACCAGACCGTACACCCCTGAAGAAGGGATACGTCCATGGGTTTCCAATAAACCCACCCAGCGATTCACCAAAACTCAGGCTGAAGCCGATGACCACCCACAAAACCCCAACCACTCCTGCCGCAGCCATGCTCTTGATCATCGTGGAAATGACATTTTTCCGGTTAACCATCCCCCCATAGAAAAAAGCGAGACCGGGGGTCATCAGAAAAACCAGAGCCGTGGATACCAGAACCCATACCATATCGGATTTGTCATACTCTTCCGCTTTACCAAAAGTTGAGGGAATTGTGTCCGGACTAACGAATGCGGCTATCAGGGTAACCGATGCTAATACCAGAAAAGGAAGGAACGATTTTATGCGGGAGGAATACATATTATTGCGTTAATTTTATGTATTTTTTCCGCTAAACTAGACAAATAACTGTCTTAAAATGTAATTTTATACAGGTAATTAATTTTGTAAT
>CAZZLI010000143.1:0-6406 GCA_964655055.1 uncultured Ferruginibacter sp. | reverse complement strand
AGGATTACCGCTAACTCGCATATCTATACAACTAATTCAAATTTATAGTATAAATCCCTATGATTCCGGGTATTATTCGTCCCGGCGGGGTTTTCGCAATCACACGCTTCAATTTTAAAACTGCTTCAAGCGAAACCCCGACGTGTAAAAGAGCTAACTGTCGTAGACACCCAAATCCGGATTTAAATAACCACAGCAAATGAGTCGTTGATTATGAAAGCGTATTCAACGTCGGGGTTTCGCAACGGATTCTTTTTTGGCTTCAAGAGTATTCGGGCGAAAACCCCGCCGGGACAGCATATAGCA
Organism: uncultured Ferruginibacter sp.; assembly: GCA_964655055.1. Lineage (GTDB taxonomy): Bacteria > Bacteroidota > Bacteroidia > Chitinophagales > Chitinophagaceae > Ferruginibacter. The sequence goes on along the minus strand of CAZZLI010000143.1, from coordinate 6,100 downwards.
GTGCAATTGATTATTATTCTAATCATATGAGTTATTACCGATTCAACTTTTGAGCTGCCAAATCCCGATACAATCGGGCAGAACAAGTAGACACAAGTGATCGCTTAGGCGAACACTTGCGCCAGATGGTCAGCATCCATTTTCTATTTCTTAAAATATCTGCAATCGGTAATACTGCAAACGGGTCAATAACCATCAGTATTAAAATGGCTGGGACACAAGGTTTTTACCGCGATCAGGGTGCAGGCACCATTTGATCAGACTTCCATCAAAGCACGTTGATGATGCCTGCCCTTCAGCATGTATTTCTTGCTTTGCTCGATGGCGTCCATCACCTGCTCCAGAATGACCTCGCTGGAATCCTCGTAGTTGATGTTCAGGGGATCTTTGAAACGGACCGAAAGCAGCGATCCTTTTTTCTTGAATTTGAGCCCCTTCTTGTTGAAGGCCCGCCAGAAGCCGTTGATGACTACGGGAATTACGATGGGGCGGTGCTGCTTGATGATATAGGCGGTACCCTTCCGTCCGGGTGCGAAGGGCTTGGTAGTGCCTTGCGGAAAGGTGATGACCCAGTTATTTTTCAGCGCCCGTTCAATTTTACGCGTATCGCTGGGGTCGAGTGAGCGGCGTACTTCCTGACCGTCTTTCCGCCAGGTACGTTTCACCGTAATGGCTCCGGCCAGGGTGAAGAGCCGGCTGATGAAACTGCTTTTCATGGTTTCTTCCGCTGCCACATATTTCACGCGGGTAAAAGGCCAGAGCAGATAATAGGGAAGGCCGAGGCCTTTTTTCTTGCGCCAGCGTACGGCGCAGAAGATATGCAGGAAGGTGATGACATCGGCGAAATAGGTCTGATGGTTGCTCACAAACAATACATTATGCCGGGGAAGTTTGCGGAGCTTGTCCATACCGCTCACCTGCAGCCGGTTGACCCAGTTGATACCGGGATAACTGAAAGCCCCAACCAGGGAATAGACCAACCCTTTGACCAGGGACGATTCTTTGATGCGGGCAGAAAGCTTTGACATGCAGGATAATGACGGTTTCCGCAAGATAATGCATAATGAATTATCGCTTAGGCAGTTAAGGCTATGGGGCTAACCGGTATCTTTGCCGCATGAAGCCTCAAGCCGTAATCTTCGATATGGATGGTTTGCTGATTGACTCGGAGCCGCTCTGGCATGAAGCGGCCGCTGAGGTATTTCTGGCCTACGGCATACAGCTTTCCGAAGAAGAATACCGGAGCACCACGGGCATGCGCAGCACCGAATTTGTGGAATGGTGGTTTGCCCGGAAGCATGTTTCCGCAGGCGATGCGGCCCATGCCAACCTGCTGATCTGCCGCAATGTGATCGACAAAGTAAGGCTAAGGGGTCGTGCGCTGCCCGGCATTCCGCATATCTTCAACTTCTTCATCAGCAAGAAATTCCCCATCGGGCTGGCCTCCTCCTCTCCGATGGAGCTGATTGATGTGGTGGTGGACAAACTGGGCATCCGTCCGCATCTGAACGCCGTCACCTCTGCGGCCGCACTTCCGCACGGAAAGCCGCATCCGCAGGTTTACCTCGACTGTGCCGGACAACTGGGCTGTGCACCCACGGCATGTATCGCCTTCGAAGATTCCTTCCCCGGACTGATTGCCGCAAAAGCAGCAGGTATGAAATGCGTGGTTGTTCCTTCGGCGCACGATAGCAAAGACCTACGTTTTCATGCAGCCGATCTGAAGATATCGTCGCTGCAGAATTTCAACGAACTGCTGATGCAGACGCTTCCTTAGCAACTAACTCCGGAGATTTTCCCGAAGGGCAGGCCTTCAATTCAAGAAAAGAACGCATTCCTGTACTTATTTCCGTACCTTCGCTTCCTTAATCAATACAAAACAAACAACAATGAACAAAGAACACGGCACCGTGAAATTTTTCAACACGGAGAAAGGTTTCGGATTTATCAAGCACGACGACTCCAACAAGGAGACTTTCGTACATGTCAGCGGACTGATCAATGAGATCAAGGAAGGCGACAAGGTAGAATTCGAAATGCAGGAAGGCAAAAAAGGCATGAACGCCGTCAATGTCAAACTGATCTGATGTATTCAACATAATGATTACAACAGGAGCTGCCGCACAACGGCAGCTTTTTTTATTGTTAAGAAAAAGACAATTCCCGCGGAATGGATGATTTTGATTTTAATTTTGCAACCGGAGCGCCGTCCGTAGAGGCGCATTCCCTGAACACAAACCGATTCAAACCAAACAAATTCCTGAAATGAAAAAACAATTCTCTTTCGCAACCGCTTTCCTCCTGATGCTGTCCGCTGCCGATGCACAAGCACAATCGACTGGAAAACTTATGGTGGAAAAAGGCTTGAAACTTTCCGTTGAAAATGTGGTCAACTCGGTCACCAATATGGAAATGATGGGACAAAGCATCGAAATCAACGGCGATGTGAACACATCACATATCCTGGAAGTTGCTGACCGGAATCCTGAAGGCACCACGCTGAAAAGCACCCTCACCCGCATGAAACTCAACACCACAGCCATGGGCCAGTCGAACAGCTTCGACTCTGAAAAGCCGGAAGATCTGGACAATGAAATGGGCAAGTTGCTGAAAAACGAAATCAACCAGACCACCGAGGTTGTGGTCAATGAATCGGCCGGCGTCGTTAAGGTCCGGAAACCCGAAAATGAGAACAGCGGCGGCGGGGCCGATATGATCAGAAACATGATGAACCCCGGCGGCGGGGAAAACGGGGGCGCCATCCTCCCCTTTCTCATCATTCCAACCGGGAAAAAGACGGGGGACAGCTGGCAGGATTCCACCGTCCGGGAAGACGGCAAGAGCAGTACTACCTATACCCTGAAACAACTGGACGGAACTACGGCCACCGTAACCTTCACCGGCGCCCAAAGCAGCAGCCGTAAAGTGGAACAGATGGGCACAGAACTTACCGTAAACATGGAAATGAAAATCAGCGGTGAAGCACAGGTGAATACCGCCACCGGAATCATCCGCGAAAAGAAAACCACCATAGAGGGAACCGGAAGCACCGAGATGATGGGACAGTCCATGCCCATCAACAACAAAGTGACCGTAACCACCACGGTGAAATAATACGGAAACCGAATCAAGTGAAAAGGCCACGAACATCCGTCCGTGGCCTTTTCTTTTTTTGTGCGGCAAAGGAGATTCGAACTCCCACACCCTTTCGGGCGCTACCACCTCAAAGTAGTGCGTCTACCAATTTCGCCATCGCCGCAACTTGTTTAACACGCCGCGAAGTTAACGTTTTCCGGCCAAAAACCGCAGCCCGATAAGTAAGCAAAAAGGTCTAACGGGGAAGAATGATGCGGAATGTAGTGCCCTTGCCGGGCTCGGAATGTTTGATAGACAGTTGCCCCTTGTGGTATTGCTCGATAATGCGTTTTGAGAGGCTCAGACCCAGGCCCCATCCCCTTTTCTTGGTAGTAAATCCGGGCTTGAACACCTTGACGAACAATTTGGCCGGTATGCCCTTGCCGGTGTCGGTCACATCAATCACGGCACCTCTCGACTCTTCCGTCAGACTTACAGTGATGGTGCCTTTACCTTCCAGCGCATCAAGGGCGTTTTTCAGCAGGTTTTCAATCACCCAGTCGAACAATGGTCCGCTTACGGGAGCCATAACCTCCGTGTGTTCCGGTAATCGCGTTACGAATTGCACCGATTCCGGCGAACGGCGCCGGATATACCCGACCATTTCCGCGATGCGGTTGTTCAGCGAAGCCGGTTCAAGTTTGGGTGTGCTGCCGATTTTACCGAAGCGGTCACTCACCAGCCTTAGCCGCTCCACATCCTTAGCCATTTCACCGGTTATCTTCTGATTGACAGGCTCTTCGCGCAGCAGTTCCAGCCAACCCTCCAGCGACGTGATGGGCGTGCCCAGCTGATGGGCCGTTTCCTTGGCCATACCCGCCCATACCTGGTTCTGCGTGCTCTTGTTCCGGGCGCTGATGGTGGCCAGGGTGATGATGATGAACAGCGCCACGATAAAGAGCTGCACCAGCGGATAATAGCTCACTTCATTCAGCAGCTTCGAATCGCCATAATAATACTTGTTGACCACCGGCGGGCTGCTGCTGATTTCCACCACCACCGGTTCGTGCAGTTTCCGGAACGCATTCACGGTGCGGCGCAGATAGCCCGTATCCTTTTTCATCCGGACCGTATCGAGGTTCAACCCTTCACCCGAAGGATTGCCCTGTTCATCGGTTTCGATGATGGGGATATCGGTATTGTGCGAAGTGATGACATTGGTGAGGTTGAGGGCCGAGGGATCGTTGGTGACCGCCCGGGTTTTCAGGCTCTGCACCCATACATCCACTTTCTCGCGTTCGTCGCGGGCGATTTTCCGGGCCAGGTAGTTCGAATAGAAGATGGTACCCGTGACAATGGCTATGGCCACCAGACCCAGTGCGGTTCGCCAGTTGAACAGTGCGCTAAACATGATTTAAAAATAAGCCTTCCGGGGCAAGACGCCAATTTGCGATAGGCAATCCGCTATGTTAAAAGCCTGGATCCGCCATAGGATTGCGGAATGAGTCAAACAAACGAAATGATTTATGTTTGCCCTTCAAACACCCGGAACTGATTCCAATGAGCAATAATCCGTCTGTCAGCCAGGACAAGCCGGCAATTCCTGAGCATTCATCCGGGCATCCCCGTGTGGCTGCGGTAATTCTCAACTGGAACGGAGCGGCATATCTCGAAAAATTCCTGCCCTTTCTGCTGGCCTCCACCTACCCGAATCTGGACGTTGTTGTGGCCGACAATGCTTCAACCGATCATTCCCTTGCCCTGCTTGCTGAAAAATTTCCCGGTATCACCGTTTTGAAAAATTCCGTCAACGAAGGTTTTGCCGGAGGATACAACACGGCACTCGCACAGGTAGATGCTGATTATTTCGTATTGCTGAACAGCGATGTGGAAGTAAGTGCAGGCTGGCTCGAACCCATTATCGAGCTGATGGAACAACACCCGAAAATAGCTGCCTGTCAACCCCGGATCCTCTCCTATTCCGACAGAACCAGTTTTGAATATGCGGGTGCAAGCGGGGGGTGGCTTGATGCGCTGGGTTATCCTTTTTCGCGGGGGCGGATTTTCGATGTGCTGGAGGAAGACCATGGGCAATACAACGATGCTGCGACCTGTTTCTGGGCAAGCGGGGCATGCATGGTTATCCGCAGCGGGCTCTACCGGGAAGCCGGGGGGCTCGACAGTTATTTTTTCGCCCATCAGGAGGAGATTGATCTCTGCTGGCGCCTGCAGCGGATGGGCTATGCCGTTTATGTTCAACCCGCCTCGGTGGTCTATCATATAGGCGGAGGAACCCTGCCGCGCGAAAACAACCTGAAGGTGTTCCTGAATTTCCGGAACAACCTGATCATGCTGGCTAAAAACCTTCCTGTTTATTCAGCCCTTTGGAAAATTCCCGTGCGCATGTCGCTGGATGCCCTTGCGGCCTGGAAAGGACTTTTATCCGGAAGCAGCGGTTATTTTGTGGCCATTGCCCACTCGCATCTGCAGTTTTGGAAATGGTTGTTTTTCCATGCACGGAAAAACCCCAAAATCCCGAAATCGGCTGAGAAGCTTCAGGGCATTTACCGGGGCTCGCTGGTCTGGCAACATTTTGTCCGCGGCCGTACCCGATTTTCAGAAATTGTTCGTCTTGGCTGAACTGAATTTAGCTGAAACCCCTATTTTTGCAGCCACAATTGAAACGGTATGGAGCCTACCCTGATTGATGAGAAGCACAAGGATTTCGCCCATAACTGGGTATCCTCTTCACGCTTTTTGTTTTACTGCCAGGTATTTCTGGTGGTTGCCTTCATTCTGGGCGGCTGTATCGCCATGTATGCCAACCGCTACAAGGGTAAGCCAGAAGTTTCGGTTCCGGAGAGTACCCAGTACAACCCGAAATACAAGTAAGTTTGGTTGATGCCGTTACGAGGGTTTATTCCCGTTACAGCCCTTAACAAAAGGCAGAAAGCAATAAAGTTCTTATACACCCTGCGGAAGTAGCTCATTTGGTAGAGCACGACCTTGCCAAGGTCGGGGTGGC
>CAZZLI010000142.1:0-6413 GCA_964655055.1 uncultured Ferruginibacter sp. | reverse complement strand
GCGGACATCGGTACGCAGCCCGCCGGCTGTGGAGGCCAGAAAATGCTTGTGCGTGGAAGAGGGACAGCTATCAGGATACAAATGTCTGAACCGCTGATAATGCAGATTAATCGCTTTAACTTCAGGACGTTGGCCTCTATTTTCTGTTTGTTAAAATCCTGGTAACCGGTAATAAGCCAAACCCTTGCTAAATTTTCCTGTTTTCGGAAAACCAGGGCTGCGCTGCGTCATGTCCTTTTCTAACTTTGCAGGATAATTAATCAACGCATTATGGAAACCCTTACCGCACCTCCTGTACAACTCACACCCGGCGCTGTTGCCGAAATCAAAAGACTGATGGCGGAAGACGGATTCGACCCGGCCCGCTCCCTGCGCATCGGCGTCAAGGGTGGCGGCTGCAGCGGTATGACCTATGTGCTCGATTTTGACCTGCCTTCCGAAAAGGACCAATATTTTGCCATTGAAGGTATTCCCTGTATCATGGAGAAGGCTCATGGTCTATATCTGGCGGGTATGCAGGTTGATTGGCAGGGGGGGCTCAACTCCCGGGGCTTCACCTTCAATAATCCCAATGCCAGTAATACCTGTGGCTGCGGGACTTCCTTCGCAGTTTAAACGAAACATTCTTTTTCAGGAAATAAAAAACCGCCGGAGTTTCCGACGGTTTTTTTATGGAATGTACTTCAGTTATTTTCTGGCAGATGCCGCACCGGAGTAGGCAGGGGCTTTTTTCTCATGACTGCTGAGGTCTGCTTCTCCGAGCGGTTTGTCTTTGGCAAAGTCAACCAGGATCGGAGCGGCCACAAAGATGGAGGAATAGGTACCGGTGATGACACCGATCAGCATGGCGAAGGCGAAACCACGGGTTACTTCTCCTCCGAAAATGAACAGGATGAGGATGGTGAGGAACACCGTCAGCGAGGTCATGATGGTCCGGCTCAATGTATCGTTGATGGCACGGTTGATGATGTTGCTCTTGTCGCCCATCTTGATGTTCCGGCTGTATTCACGGATCCGGTCGAATACGATTACGGTGTCGTTCATGCTGAAACCGATTACGGTAAGCACCGCTGCAATGAAGTGCTGGTCGATTTCGAGCGGGAAGGGCACGATATTCTTCAGGAACGAGAATACCGCCAGTGTTACAAACACATCGTGAAGCAGGGCGACGATAGTACCTGCCGAATAGCGCCAGTCACGGAAGCGGATGAAGATGTAGAGGAAGATGATCAGCATCGAAAATATGGTGGCCTTAACCGCACCTTTCTTCAGGTCGTCGGAAATGGTCGGCTGTACGGTCTGTGAGAATTCGATGTTGTTCTTGGCGAACTCTTCATAACTGATGTTCGGCAACGCCTTCTTTAAACCCTGATAAAGCCGCTGTTGTACTTCGGTATCGGCATTTTCCACGCCTTTCTTGTAGGAGGTGGTGATGTTCAGGTGCTTGCTGTCGCCCACGGTTTTGATGATGGGGAAATCGCCGTCGAACGCGTTTTTCAGGTCGTCGCGGACATCATCATTCCTAACGGCTTGCGGTAGTTTGACGGTATAGCTTCGTCCTCCCTTGAATTCAACACCCTGATGAAAGCCGTTGAAGAAAGCGGCGATACCCAGCAGCAATACCACAATGGAAATGCCGTAGGCTACTTTGCGGTATTCGATGAACTTGAAATTCGCGTGCTTGAAAATGCGGCGCGAAAGCGGGGTGAAATAGTTGAAGTGGCGGTTCTTGTTGGTGTAGAAGTCGGTGATCAGGCGTGATACCAGGATGCCGCAGAACAGGCTGAGGGTGATACCCAGCATCTGCGTGGTGGCGAAGCCCAGAACCGGACCCAGTCCGAAGAAGAACAGGATGGCCGCGGTAAGGAAAGTGGTTACGTGAGCGTCGATTACAGGGGCCATGGAGCGCCGATAACCGTCGTCGATGGCTTTCTGATAGGATTTGCCGCGGTCGAGTTCTTCCTTGATCCGCTCGAAAATGATCACATTGGTATCTACGGCCAGCCCCACGGTAAGTACCAGACCGGCAATGCCCGCAGCGGTAAGCGTGAAGCCCATGGCAATCAGCACACCAACAGTGAACAGCAGGTTGAGGATAAGTGAAATATTGGCCACCCAGCCCCCGGTGTTATAGTAGATCAGCATAAGCGCAAAGATGACCAGGAAGGAGATGCCGAAGGCCATGGCACCGCCGTTGACCGCTTCCTTACCCAGGGTAGGGCCAACTACCTGCTCGGCTACGATTTTGGCAGGGGCATTGGTTTTGCCCGACTTGAGGATATTGGCCAGATCTTGTGCCTGCTCGATGGTGAAGCTGCCGCTGATTTCAGAATTGCCGCCTTCGATGGGGCCGTTCACATTGGGCGCCGAATACACCACATCGTCGAGCGTGATGGCGATAGGGCGGTTCACATTGTCGGCAGTCATTTTGGCCCAGATCTTTGAGCCGATATTGGTCATCTGCATTTTGATGGAAGGGCGGCCGCGCTCGTCAAAGCCCTGTCCCGATTCTTCCACACCCTCGCCTTCGAGTTTCGCTTTTTCGCTGCCCATCACGGTTTTGATGGCGTAAAGCGGGAAATAGCGTTCCCCGGTCTTTTCATTTTTTTCTTCCACACCGAAAAGGAATTTCACATCGGGCGGAAAATTATTTTTGACCAGTTCGAGGTTCATGTAGTTGTAATAACGGGCCGTGTCTTTAAGGCTCACCGCACCGAAATAAGGGGAGAATACAGGGCGGCCGTTCTTGTCCTTGTCGCCGGGAATCACGCGCAGCAGGTTGATCAAAGCATTTTTGTTGGCCGAAAGTTTAGCCGTATCGCTGCCACTCAGGTAGTCGGTAAGGGCTTTGTCGGCATTGGTAAGACCATTGGCGAAATCATTGTCGCCGATATTGTACACTTCCCAGAACTGCAGGTTGGCGCTGGCCTGAAGGTATTTCCTGACACGCTCTTTGTCGGTTACACCAGCCAGCTCTACGTTGATGATGCCTTTGTTTTCATCGAGATTGATGTTGGGCTGGGCTACACCGAACTTGTCGATCCGCTTGACCAGGATCTTATAGGTTTCCTTGATGGCACCCTTGGCCACATTCCGGATGTTTTCAATCACCTGGTCGTCGGAGTCGGTGATTTTGATCTGCTTGTTAGCGCCGGAAAACACCGTGGAAAGTTTGGTGCCGGGATTCTGCTTCACCCAGGCATCACGGAAAAGGCCGATATAGTCTGCAGAACTATTGACCTTCTGTGCATTGGCGGTCTGTATGGCTTTGAGCAAGGCAGTGTCGCGCGGGTTGTTGCTCATCGATTTCAGCAAGCCTTCGAGGCTAACGTCCATGGTTACGCTCATGCCTCCCTGGAGGTCGAGGCCCAGGTTGAGTTCGTTTTCCTTACACTTCTGGTAAGTGGTGCCCACAACGGGATAGATGGCCTTGTCGCGGGTGCTGTCGAGAATCCGCTGCATCCGGCTTTTCACCATCAGTTCCTTATCCTCGCCCTTGAGCTGGGGGTTCTGGGTACGCACCATCTTTTCAGCCTGTGCTTTTACTTTGTTTTCGTAACCCCGGACGACGAAGGTGTATGAGATCTCCCATATCGATATGAGAATCAATGCGATTGCAAAAAACCAGATTAAACCTTTCAGTTTCATAAATGAGCGTTTATTGTCAAGTAGGGCAATTTTTAAGGTGGGCAAAGATAGGGGAAAAACCCGTTGAAGGCAGGGGGCGGCCAATTTCCATTTTATACGCATATTGCACTCCATGCGCCTGTTTTACCCCCGTTTTTTTGCCGGGAAACATCCCGTTTTTTCAGGTATGTACCGCCTTGTTTTTCTGCTTCTTTTTTGGGTTGAAACAGTCCAGGCATTGCCTCTTGAACTAAAGGGAATTTCGTCAATCGGTCATTCGCTTGATTTGACCGACACCGGGAAAACAACGCTCTGGTTCCGGAGTTTTTTCAATGCCCGTCCCGAACTGGCCCGAGAGGCTGAAGCGTTAAGGAAGTCGGATCCTGTGCAGATCATCTATACCCGAATTGACCGGGCGGCCAACGGAAATGTGGTCTTGCAACAGGAGTACTTTGATCTGGAATCCGGACTGCGTTTTGATCCGGGTATGGTTGCATCACTTCCCCTGGCTGTTTACGCACTCAGGCGTATGGCAGTGCTGGCTGATTCCATGGGCATAGATAAAAGTACCACCATGATCACGGAGCGCGGCCCCGTTGGATTGCCCGCAGCATTGAACGATCCGACCACAGCCGACGGAAAACCTTCGCTCTCTCATTACCTCAAACGCATGCTGGTGGCCGGGGATGCCGATGCCTACAACCGGGTTTTTGAATTCACCGGCAGGCAAAATGTACAGACAAGGCTATCCGCCCAGGGATACACGAAGGTTCAATTACCCGCCAGGATCGGGCAGCAGTTTACCAACGAGCAGAACCGGTATTCCAATGCGCTTGTTTTTTACGACGATGATCTCAGGATCATCTATCGTGAGCCGTTGCGTGTTGTTGGTCCGGTTAAAGCGGGTAATTTTTCGGAGAAAAATCTAAGCGGACTTGAAGACCTGCACGATATGCTGGTCTCATTGATTTTTCCGGCACGGTTTACCGCATCAAAGCGCTTTGACATCAGCCCTTCCGACCAGAGTTATCTTTTCCATTATCTGGGGCTGCTGCCTACGGAAAGCATCCTGCCGCCCTACCGCGATGATTCGATCACCTATTATCCCTGCCTACGCAAACTGCTTTATTGCGGCGCAGCAAAGGGCGGTGTATTTCCGCCTGCGCTAAGGGTTTTCAATGTATCCGATACGGCAAAAGGCCGCTTTACCGATGTTGCTTATTTCGCCGATTCAACTGCAAAAATTGAGTTTTTCCTTTCTGCATCCTTGCCCCGTTCCGGTCGTAAAAACGCAGAGGCCGATCCTGCTGCCGTGTTTCTGAAAGAATTGGGTCGGGCGGTTTATGCGGAGGAACTGAAAAGGCCCAGGCGTTTCGCTCCCGATCTGAAACCGTATTTTTCGGGCTACGGTAAAAAATAAGTGCCGGTTGCCGGCATAACCCGGTATTCAACGCTTCTGCATTACTTTTGCCCGAACAATAAACTCTACCGATGGCCAGTCACTTGTTAAAAGGAAAAAAAGGAATCATATTCGGAGCACTCGATGAAAAATCAATCGCCTGGAAAACCGCGCTCCGTTGCCATGAGGAAGGCGCTTCCCTGCTGCTGACCAATGCTCCGGTGGCGCTTCGCATGGGTGAAATCAACAAACTCGCCGAACAGGTGGGCGCGCCGGTTGTAGGTTGTGATGTCAGCAACAACGAGGATGTGCAGGCCCTGATGAACAAGTCCATGGAGCATTTCGGCGGTGGTGTCGATTTCATCCTGCATTCCATCGGCATGAGCCTCAACGTGCGCAAGGGCAAGCCGTATACCGAAATCGATTACGGCTTCAATGCCCGTACCCTCGATATTTCAGCCACCAGCCTGCATCGTGTGCTGGCCACGGCCATGAAACTGGATGCCATCAATGAATGGGGCAGCGTGGTGGCCCTTACCTATATCGCCGCACAGCGTGTATTCCCCGACTACAATGAGATGGCCGATGCCAAAGCCCTCCTTGAAAGCATCACGCGGAGTTTCGGTTACCATTATGGCGTTCGGAAAAAAGTTCGGGTGAATACGATTTCGCAATCACCCACGCGCACAACGGCCGGCAGCGGGGTGAAAGGATTCGACGGCTTTATCGACTATGCGGAAAAAATGAGTCCACTGGGCAATGCCGGCGCCGAAGCCTGTGCCGATTATTGTGTGACCTTGTTCAGCGACCTCACCCGTTATGTCACCATGCAGAACCTTTTCCACGACGGCGGCTTCTCCTTTACCGGCGTCACGCAACAGGTGATCGATCAGATGGGCAAATGATTTCTTACCGATTATTCCAATGGATATCATCGACTTTGCCGGTCATTTGGGTTCCCTGCTCAGCAGCATCACGTTCCTGCCGCAGGTCTACCGTGTTTATCGTACCCGTAAGGCTGAAGACCTGAGCCTGAACATGCTGCTCATCATTTTCGTGAGCACGGTGATCTGGATGGTTTATGGAATCGGCAAAGGACTGTGGCCGGTGATTCTCTGCAATGCCATCATCTGCCTCTTATCGGTATTGCTGATTTATTTCAAATGGCTGTTTGCTCCCGGCAGAAAGCGATAATACTGATTGCCAGGATTTTAAGAAATAGAAAATAGAGGCCAGCCTCCTGAAGTTAAAGAGAAGCCGATAGGCCTTCCCTGGCCCCTCCAAAGGAGGGGAAGAGGCGCATCCTATTCTCCATGACTGGTGTACGAGTCCGCTCATATGGCTTGTCGTTACTACTGGTGTCTCGGCGGGGTTTTCGCCCCAAAGC
>CAZZLI010000141.1:0-6424 GCA_964655055.1 uncultured Ferruginibacter sp. | reverse complement strand
ACCCGGATTACCCAAACCAATCACAGGATTGCTGCCAATAAAGACATTATAGTTTGTAGTGTCGTGGCAAGCGCCGGCAGTAACAATATACTTCAAAACATAAGTCCCTATGTTATAGCCATGGGTCAACGGTGTCAAAAAAGTGCCACCGGAGTAGTCAGGAGTACCGTCGCCCCATATTATCCGAAAGGAAGTGTTGATTGCGCCTGTAGTAGAAGCATTGAATAGGGTGATTTGCTCATTCAGATTATTAGAACAAACAGACCAGAAGGTCTTGCCTTGAAACGTGGAAATGTCGGCTGAACTCGTCAAAGTCGCATCAGGAAAAGCAGCAACACCAATTGTCTGTGATGTGGAAGCGCTGCAACCATTTGCCCCCGTCACAGTTAAGCCAACAGTAAAACTCCCCGCATTTGCAAAACCCGAACCAATAAAACTATGCAAGGGATCATTGTCGGTTGAGGTATTATTAGCCCCGGAAGCGGGATCACCAAAATCCCAGGAATACGAGAGTGCGCCTGCTCCATTCGGATTGGATGTGCTGTTGAATACCAGCGACCTTTTGCTGTAGGGACAACCTAAAGCCGGAGCCCGGGTAAATGAAGCAACCGGCTTGGGTCTAATATTGACTGTGACCGGGGCCTGATTCTGACAACCGTTTGAACCTGTTCCGGTTACCGTATAGGTAGTTTGGGCAGACAATGTTGCGGTTACCGTCGGACCTGTAGTTTGGTTTAATCCTGCAGCAGGAGTCCAGGTATAGGAATTCGCACCGCTGGCCGTTATGGTTACCGACCCACCCGGGCAAACAGAAGGAGACGCGGGGTTAAAACTAATAACCGGGAGCGGGTTAATCGTAACCACAACAGCTGTAAGTGTTACCGAATTGCCTCCTGAAGTTACTGCGCAGGTGTAGGAACCACTTGACGTAACGAGCAAATTATCGTTACCGCTGCCTATATTGGCACCATCCTTTTTCCACTGAAAAGTGGATCCGGAATTATAATTAATGACAGTAAGGGTTCCAGAACCACAAAATGATTGTGGACCCGACGGGCTGATTGTAGGATTCGCCAGCACTGAGCCTATCCTTGGGCGGATGAATGTATCAGTCAGGTTCGAAGAGCCTGAAAAATCACCCAGGCCATTTCCGGAATGGGAATAGCCGGTGAAGGGTAGAACGAGAAGTATCAGCAAAATCCCCAATAAACAGCCGAAGCATTGAGAACAAACCGGATATCTATGGAAACGGCAGTAAAGCAGTATCGGCATAATTGTATTCAAATATATATATTATCTCAATAAAAAAGACAAGGCATTGAAATTGTTCAGAATAATAAAGCATGAAAAGATTGTCGCAGCGGGGTTTTCGCCCCAATACGCCAAAAAGATTGGTGGATTACAGCTATCCAATCGGCATGGTCCATTACAGATATCACACCGGTATTACAAGTAAGGCCGAGGAGAACCTTAACCCCTCTAAAAAAGTCAATTTTCAATTCGTAACCGCACGCATGCACTTAGCAGCGGAATCGGAGTACATTTGTCATGAAATCAAGAACATGAACAGACGCTTATTCCTTCCTGCGCTGCTGTTTCTGGCAGGTTGCAACCCTTCCGGGGATAAACCGGCTACCCCAGACGAGCCACAGGTGCAGACCCCGACCCTACCGGCCCCCTCTCCCATCAGCATCAACATCAGCGCTGCGTATCCGCACGACGATTCGGCTTATACCCAGGGTCTTGTGGTACATGCGGGAAAAATCTATGAGGGTACCGGCGATTGCAAAAAATCCTCCATCCGGGAATACGATATCAAAACCGGAAAAATCATCCGCAAGCATGTGATGGGAACCGCTGATATTTTCGGAGAAGGAATCACCATTTACAAAAACAAAATCTATCAACTCACCTGGCAGAACAATCTGGTGAACGTCTATGACCTGAAAAACATCGACAAGCCGGAAAAAACCTACAGCTGGCCGTTGGAGGGATGGGGCATCACCCATCATGCCGGCGAACTCATCATCAGCGACGGTACGGCCAATATCTATTTCGTCAACCCCGAAGATTTCAAAATCAAACGCACCCTTCAGGTCATCGACCAGCAAGGACCGGTGGATAACCTCAATGAACTGGAAATGATAGACGGGTTCCTGTATGCCAATGTGTATATGAAGGACCATATTGTCAAGATCGATATCCAAAACGGCCATGTGGTCGGAAAAATAGACCTCCCCGGCCTCATCAGGCAATATGCACCGCAGTTTGTTCCGAAAGAAGGTGAGGTACTCAACGGGATCGCATACGACAGCACCACAGGAAAAGTCTATATCACCGGCAAACACTGGCCCAGGCTTTTCGAGGGCTCCCTCAGCAAGTAATATTTTTTGCCGGTAAATACCTGCATGATAATTTTGCAACCGAACCACTGAATTTCCGGGGTGCTTCCTTCGTGAGGCTGAGAACAAACCCGTAAAACCTGATCAGGATAATGCCTGCGCAGGGAGAAATTTCCACTCATGGGGCCATCCGCTCCGGACATTCAGCAAAAATTCAATGACATGCGTTTTCTTCCCATCGGGCTGTTCATAGCCTGCGCTCCAGTTTATGCAACGGCACAAAACCGGCTGAATGATACCACCCGACTCGAACCCATCGAGGTATCTGCACTCCGGGCCGGCGACAAATCGCCCTTCGCCCGAACCAACCTTACGGCGAAAGATTTCCAGCAGATCAATACCGGTGTTGACCTTCCTGTTTTGCTCGGAAATACCCCCTCGGCCATTTATACCTCCGACGCAGGTAATGGTGTAGGCTATACGGGCATCCGCATCCGGGGTACCGACGGCACGCGCATCAATGTTACCATCAACGGCATTCCGTATAACGATGCCGAAAGCCAGGGTACTTTTTTTGTGAACATCCCCGACTTCATGTCCTCCGCAGGCAGTGTGCAGATTCAACGCGGTGTCGGCAGCAGCACCAACGGCGCCGGTGCTTTCGGCGCATCCATCAACCTTTCCACCAATGAATTGCAGGAAAAATTTTATGCCCGAACCTCCAATAGCGGCGGATCTTACAATACCTGGAAAAACACGTTTCAATTCGGCAGCGGATTGCTGGGAAAACATTTCAGCATCGACGGCCGTCTGAGCAGGATCGTAAGCGATGGTTATGTGGATCGCGCATCGAGCAACCTGAAAGCACTGGCGCTGAGCACAGCCTACATCCGCGGGAAACATGCTTTGCGCTTCAATATTTTTTCGGGAAGCGAAATAACCTACCAGACCTGGAACGGTATTGATGAAGCCACGCTCAAAACGAACCGACGTTACAATCCGCTCGGCTATGATCAGCCGGGCAAGCCCTATGAGAACCAGACCGACAACTATAAACAAACGCACTACCAGCTTTTTTACAACACTGCCCTCAGCAGGACCTGGAACGGCAGTTTCGCCCTTTTTCTGACCAGGGGAAAGGGCTACTATGAAGAATACCGTGCCCGGCAAAGACTGTCAGATTACGGCATCCCACCCTATTTCAACGGAACGGCAGTTATCACCGAAACCGATATGATCCGCCAACTCTGGCTCGACAACTACTTCTACGGAACTACCTGGGCGCTGACGCATGAGAAGAACAGCAACCGGTTCATCCTGGGAGGGGCCCTTACCCAATACCGGGGACAACATTACGGTATCATCAAATGGGCACAGGTTTCCGGATCGGTAACACCGGGACAACGCTGGTATGACTTGCCGGCATTGAAAAACGATTTCTCGATGTATGCAAAATGGAGCCGGCAATGGAACGGTCGCTGGCACAGTTATGCCGATCTGCAGTTCCGCCATGTGCTTTATAACATCAATGGTTTCCGGAAGAACCCCCAACTGGAGGTTAGCAACTCATTTACCTTTCTCAATCCGAAATTGGGTATCGTCTATGCCGCCAATAACCGTCAGTGGTATGCCTCTTTTGCCGTTGCAGGTAAAGAACCAAACCGCGACGATTTTGAAGCGGCAACCGGAACAGCGCCAAAGCCGGAAACCCTGCTCGACTGGGAGCTGGGCATGGACCAAAAAGGAAGGAAGTTCAGCTATAGTGTGAATTTCTATTTCATGCATTATATCAACCAGCTTGTGCTCACAGGAAAAGTGAATGATGTAGGTGCTTATACAAGAACCAATGCAGACTTCAGTTACCGGACCGGAATCGAGTTTCAGGCAAACTGGCAGCTATCAACCAAGTGGAAACTCACGGGCAATCTTACCTGCAGCGAAAACAGGATCCTCAATTTCACCGAATATATCGATGACTATGATAACGGCGGGCAAATCACCCGCAACTATTCCCGGACACCGATTGGTTTCTCACCAGCCTTAGTTGGCGGCACACAATTGAGCCATATTCCCATGAAGGGACTTGAACTGACACTGAGCAACCGTTATGTAAGCCGGCAATACCTTGATAATACGGGACAAAAGAGCCGGAGTATCGATCCATATTTTGTGCAGGATTTCCGCATTGCCGCCGACTTGCCGAACAGGATCTTTCCGCAAACACTGTTGACCTTGCAGGTGAACAACCTGTTCAACAACCTTTATGTAAGCAACGGGTACACGTTCAGTTATGTTTACGGCGGACTGGTTACCGAAAACTATTTTTTCCCCATGGCTCCGCTGAACATCATGGCAGGATTTACCATTGGTCTTTAAGCGGCATGCCATCACGGATACAATTGACTACATTTGCCTCAAACGTGGTAATCGATGGGCGAATTTTCCATACAGCAGGCCCTGCAACTTTTTATCAAAACCAGCAAACTCAAGCCCGGCATCCAGTCGCTGCAAATAGAAGAAATCTGGAGTAACCTGATGGGCAAAGCCATTGCAGGCTATACAGATAAGATTGAAATAATCGGCAACCGGCTGATTATCCATACCCAGGTGGCGCCTCTTAAGAATGAACTCGAATTTCAGAAGGAAAAAATCATTGAACTGGTCAATGAAGCGCTTGGCGAGCCGGTGATTGAGACGGTGTGGATCAAGTGAAGTCAGGGAGGGGGCAGAAGTTCAAGGTTCAAGGTTCAAGGTTCAAGGTTCGAGGTTCAATGTTCAAGGTTCAATGTTCGAGGTTCGAGGTTAACTCCGCCCTTTAGGGCGGGGACCCTCAGGCGAAAAAAGTTATTGGGGCTTTAGCCCTGAAACAAAGCCCCTGTGCCCTTAGTCGGAGGGAAACAGAGCCGCACGAACCAACACGATCGAAATGCCCGTTGACCGTAAGGCAACCCTTTGCAGCTTACCTTACCTGCTTATGCGGCTTTGCGCGAGATATAATCTGAGGAATGATTAGATGAAAAGAATCACCAGCTACCGCTGCTGCCGCCACCACCGAAACTACCACCCCCAAAACCGCCGAAACCACCGCCTCCGGATGAGGAACCTCCTCCGCCCCAGCCTCCCCCTCCCAACCCACCGGTAGGAAAGATGAAGGGCCGGTAACCACGACGGCTCATAAAGGTGCCGCCTCCGTCACTACCCCCTCCGCCTGCGCGTGAAAGAACGAAAAGAAGGATCAAAGCGACCAAAATAAAAAAGATAATATTGCCGCTGTCAATTTCCTTATTGCGGTCGCGATAACCCTTGGGAGCCTTGTATTCCCCTTTGGTAGCCTGTATGATGGCTTCGGTACCGTTGTCAATACCTGCGTAATAATCATTACCCTTGAAAAAAGGAACAATATTATTCTGTATGATCTGTGAGCATATCACATCGGGCAGCGCCTTTTCCAAACCATAACCGGGCGAGATGTTGAGCTTGCGGTCGGCGGCTGCAACCAGGAGCACCACCCCGTTGTTGGTCTTCTTGTTTCCCACCCCCCAGCTTCTGCCCAGATCCAACGCCACATCGGCTACATCCCTGCCATCTACCGTGGGCACAATCACCACACAGATCTGGTTGCTGGTGCTGTCGTCAAAGTATTTCAGCTTTTTCTCCAGCGCCTCCTTCTGCTCTGCCGTAAGGATCCCTGCATAATCGTTCACCAGCCGGGGCGGTACGGGCTTGTTCTTGATGATTGCATCGATGTTCACCGCCTGCCGGTTCTGGGCAAAGCAGGACAAGGAGCAGACCAACAGAAAAAAACGGAAAATCAATTTCATTGACTTCGATTTAGAAGTGCGGACGGATTTTGTTGCTTATACGATCCGTCATTTTTTTGATTACCGGAAGCGTCACCACCTTGCTTTTCCGGCTCCGGCTTTGGCGGAAACATTCTGGCCGTGGGCGACATTTTTCTAGACAGTTCCCTTTGGTATTTTTCCTGTTCCGGAGTCAATACCGGCAGTTTTTTTTGCCTCATGCGGTTGTTTCGATTCAATGGCCGAATACGATCTCATCGGGCAGCTCGTTCTTGTCGGTCG
>CAZZLI010000140.1:0-6457 GCA_964655055.1 uncultured Ferruginibacter sp. | reverse complement strand
CTTTACAACCGGTGGCCGCTTGAAAGTCAGTAGTGCGTTGCGTTTTTAGCCGAGTCCAGAAAGGTTCAAGAGAATTGATTCGCGGCTTGGCATGAAAATTTTGCCCCCCCGTTCCCCAAAGGGGGGGCTTTCGATTTCCCACTGTCCTGAGTGAAAAAAATCAGCGGAATCATTTCATCAGCGTAATCAGCGGTTCAGACCATTGCACCCGGATAGCTTGTTGTCTCGGCGGGGTTTTCACCCCCAAACTCTTAAAACTCAAAAGAGTCATTTGCGAAACCCCGACGTTGAATAAGGGGTGGGACATGCATGGCTGTGGCTCTTTTACACGTCGGGGTTTCGCCAGAAATGTATTTTTAGTCAAAGAGTAGGATGGCGAAAACCGCCGCCGGGACGATAAAACATAACTTGTCATTCCTTGATCTTCATCTGGTTGCATCAATTTAGAGTGATTGGATAGCTGTAATGCACCAATTTTTCTGGAGCAAGCAGCTCTCACATCCGCATCATACGGGAAAATTTTGGGGCTGATTGGTAAATCACTATCGTATAACTTTGCATTCCACCAAAAAAACACACGTTATGTATCCAAGTGAGATTGTGATTCCCATGAAAGAAGAGCTTACCGAAAACGGCTTCCGTGAAATGCTCACCCCGGCCGAAGTGGACGACGTATTGGGCAAGCCCGGTACCGCCCTGGTGGTGGTGAATTCCGTATGCGGCTGCAGCGCCGGTACAGCCCGCCCCGGTGTGCTGATGGCCGTTAAAAACAGTCCCAACCGCCCCGATATCCTCGCCACCAGCTTTGCCGGCTTTGATGTGGATGCCGTAAAGAAAGTTCGTGAATACCTGATGCCTTATCCGCCATCTTCCCCTTCGATCGCCTTGTTTAAAAACGGGGAACTCGTGCACTTCATCGAACGCCACCTCATCGAGGGTCGCAGTGCACAGATGATTGCCGAAAACCTGATGGACGCATTCGACACCCACTGCAGGGTGCCAGAGCGCATGGCCTGAGTTTTCGAACCTTTTCCAATGACCGCTGAACGGATGATTTCATTTTGCTGAAGCGGATCCTCATCTTTTCAACCCGACTCTTTGTATCCCAATCTCTATTATATCTTCAAAGCCTGGTTCGGCGTAGAGTGGCAACCGCTGATGTACCTCAATACGTTCGGCCTTATGGTAGCCCTTGGGTTTCTGGCCGCCGCCCTGGTGATGGTGGCCGAAATGAAACGAAAAGAGAAGCAGGGATTGCTTGTGCCCCGGGAAGAGATTGTTGTGGTGGGTAAACCTGCCGGAACCGGCGAGCTAATCACCAACGCCATTGCCGGATTCCTTTTCGGTTACAAATTGCTTGGACTCTTTTTCAGCAAACCCGCCGATGAATCGCCCCAATCCTATATTTTCTCCGCTTCGGGAAGCTGGGCAGGTGGAATCATTCTTGCCCTTGTGCTCACCGGATTGAAATGGTACGAACGGAAAAAGCAACAGCTTGCCACGCCCGAGAAAAGAACCATCCGCATCTGGCCCCACGACCGTGCCGGCGATATTGTGATTGTTTCACTCATTGCCGGAATTGTAGGCGCCAAACTGTTTGACAATCTGGAGAACTGGAGCGATTTCATCCAGAACCCCATTGAGCGGCTGTTCTCCGCAGGGGGGCTTACTTTTTATGGTGGACTGATTGTGGCCACACTGGCGGTTTGCTGGTATGCTTACAAGAAAAACATCCGCATCATCCATCTGGCCGACTGCATCGCTCCGGCCATGATGATTGCCTATGCCGTGGGTCGTATCGGTTGCCAGTTGGCCGGCGATGGCGACTGGGGGATTTACAACAGCGCATACATCACCACCCCCGAGGGCAAAATGGCTCTTGCCGCACCGGGCGATTTCGACCGGCAGTTGCAGCAGCATGCCCCGTACTTTTTGCGGGGCGAAGCGCCCGATACCGCACTGGGTCGCAGTGTCTATGTTACCGATCGCCGCCACGAAAAACTTTCCGATGTGCCGCACAAGTCAGTTGCCGCACCGGGTTGGCTACCCGACTGGCTGTTTGCGTACAACTATCCGCAGAATGTGAACAAAGACGGTATCCTGATTCCCGGCAACACCGATGAACACAACCGGGTGCTTCCTTCCCCCGTTTTTCCGACGCCGCTATATGAAACCATCCTCTCCGTTATCCTTTTTCTTGTACTCTGGATGCTGCGGAAATCAATCACAACGGCCGGAATGATATCCGCGCTATACCTGATCCTTAACGGTATCGAGCGTTTTCTGATTGAAAAAATCAGGGTGAACAATACTTCCGGTTTTCTGGGTATGCAACTCAGCCAGGCCGAAATCATTTCTTTCGGGTTGCTGCTCGCCGGTCTGCTCTGGATGCTTTGGCTGAAGGGCAGAAAACCGAATGACACAACTTTGGACAACCTCCGTCCGTAAGGCAGATTTGCCGTTCAACCCGCCAAAAAAGGGTGTTGAAAAAATACCCGAACTCCTCCCTTGAAAGGGTATAGTTTTACACAAATAAAAAACTTAAACATGAAAAAAATCTTCTTCTCCCTGCTTATGCTCTGCCTGGCCGGATTGCCCGCAATGCTTTCCGCCCAAACCGCCGACGAAATCATCGGTAAGTATATTGACGCCATCGGCGGGCGCGACAACCTGAAAAAAATAAACACCATGCGCGTCGAGGGCGATATCGAAGTACAGGGCCTGAAGATTCCGTTTACCGCCAATGCCGTCAATGGCAAGGGCTTCCGTACCGATGCCGAATTCAACGGCACCAAAATCATCGAAATCGTTACCCCATCCATGGGTTGGGCGCAGAACCCCATGGCAAACCGTGCCACACTGCAACCCATCACGGAAGAGGAGCTCAAGCAAAAACTCGATCAGCTGGATATCCAGGATCCTTTTCTTGATTACAAGGATAAAGGTTCAACCGTGGAGTACATCGGCAAAGACGAGGAAGACGGTAACGAATACCACAAGATCAAGCTCGTGACCAAACATCAGCGCGAATCGACCTATTTCTTCGACCTCAAAACCAACCTGATCTATAAGACGGAAACCCTGATGAAACAGGATGGTCAGGAATTTCCCATGACCAGCAAGAACTACGATTACCAGCTTACCGATGCCGGAGTGCGCATGCCCTTCAAGGTCGATCAGGGAGGCATGGTGATGGCTACCCGCAAACTGGAGATCAACCCCTCCATTGATGAAAAGCTGTTTTCGGCTAACTGATAACAGCAGGTTCTCCGGTTCCGATATTGTTACACACGGTTAAATTTTTCCGATGAAAAGGTTAATGTCCTTCTTTCTCGTCATGCCCCTTTGTGCGCTTGCGCAAACCGGGCTGAACTCCTCCTATTTCCAGTCGATGACCGCGCGTGAACTTGGCCCCTCCACCATGAGCGGCCGCATTACCGCCATTGAAGGTGCGGTAAGTTCCGATCAGGTGACCATCTATGTGGGCACAGCAGGAGGCGGCATCTGGCGCAGTTATAACGGCGGCGTGACCTTTTCGCCCGTGTTCGACAAGTATTGCCAGAGCATTGGTGCGCTGGCGGTGGACCGCAAAAATCCCAAGCTGGTTTATGCCGGAACCGGGGAAAGCAACATGCGCAATACGGTTTCCATCGGCAACGGTATTTACAAAACCAACGACGGAGGAGCCAACTGGCAGAAACTTGGACTCGACAGCACCGAGCATATCAGCAAGATTCTTATTGATCCCGCCGACGACAAGACGCTTTATGTTGCGGTGCCCGGACCGCTCTGGTCATCCAGTCAGCACCGGGGTCTGTATAAATCTTCCGATGCCGGCAAAACCTGGAAAAAGATACTGTATGTGAATGAAGAAACCGGTTGCGCCGATATCGCCATCCATCCCCAGAATCCGAAAATCATGTTCGCCAGTTTCTGGCAGTTCCGCCGCAAGCCCTATTCCTTCGCATCCGGCGGTCCGGGCAGCGCACTCTACAAAAGCACCGACGGCGGCGAAACCTGGAACAAGGTGTCCAACGGTTTTCCGCAGGGTGATCTGGGAAGGATTGTGGTCGCTATCAATACGGCAAAACCTTCCGAGATGCTGACCATCGTGGAAGCGAAAAATCCCGGGCTTTATCTTTCAAAGGATGAAGGCAATTCGTTTGAAAAACTTGCGGCCACGGAAAACATTACCGCCCGGCCCTTTTACTTCAGCACCCTGGTGTATGATCCATCCGATGCCAAGCGTGTTTATCGCCCTGCTTTCGACTTCCAGTTTTCCAAAGACGGTGGTTACAGCTGGACCTCAGGCATCAATCCGGGTGTGACGCCGCATGCGGACCATCATGCCCTATGGATCAATCCGCAAAATCCATCGAACATTTATCTCGGTACCGACGGTGGTGTTTATGTGAGCATGAACAAAGGCGTGTCCTGGCAATTTCTGAACAATCTTCCGGTGGGCCAGTTCTATCATGTTTCTACCGACAACGATCCAACCTACAATGTCTACGGCGGCCTGCAGGACAACGGAAGCTGGATGGCACCCAATACCGCACCCGGTGGCGTAAGCGCATCCAACTGGGCCCAGGTGGGTGGCGGCGACGGCTTCTGGGTGCAGACTTCGCCCCTGAACAACAAGATTGTTTTTTCCGAATCGCAGGGCGGAAACGCCACACGACTCGACCGGAATACGGGCCTGCAGCTTTCCATCAAGCCCCAGCTCAATGCCGGGGAAGAAACCCACCGCTTTCACTGGAACACACCGCTGGTAACCGGAATAGCTCCGAATGGCCCCGACGGCAAAAAACGCTACGCGCTTTACATGGCCAACCAGTACCTCTACCGGTCAACCGATGAGGGGCGCAACTGGCAACGTATTTCCCCCGATCTGACTACCAACAACAAGGCAAAACAGAAATCGGAAGAGAGCGGCGGCATCACTTCGGACAATACCAGCGCCGAAAACCATTGCACCATCTTTACCATAACACCGCATCCGAAAAACGATCGCGTGATCTGGGTGGGTACCGACGACGGGAATCTGCAATACACGGCCGATGGCGGGAAAACATGGACCAATAAAGCTTCTGCTGTCTGGGCCGCCGGTATTCCGCAAGGCAGCTGGGTGAGTTGTATCGAACTTTCGGCAAGCAATCCCGATAAGGTCATCTACGCCACATTCGACAACCACATGTATGGCGACCATGCCACCTATGCGGCCATGAGCAGCGATGGCGGCACTACCTGGAAGCGGTTCCGCTCAACCGAGTTCACCGGCTTCGCCCATGTACTGCGCGAAGATCCGGTCAACCCGAAACTTCTTTTCCTGGGAACCGAAATGGGTTTGTTCTTTTCCATCGACGGCGGCGGCAGCTGGATGCGCAGCAAGTATCAGGGCATTCCCTGGTATTGTCTGGTGCGTGATATCCGCATCGAACCCCGGACCGCCGATCTGGTTCTGGCCACGCACGGCCGCGGCATCTATATCATCGACAACCTGGCTTCATTGCGCAATGTGGTGAGCAGCGATATGAGCCGCGATGCCACCCTTTTTCCTCCGGCAGAATTCCGCTACGATTTTGCGCCCGATCTTCCCATAACGGGGAATGAAAACATCAATGGCTGGGTGGGTGCTTCCCGGGGTGTAGCGCCGGAAATCCAGTACTGGCTCAAAGAACCAACGAAGGGCTTGCCCAAAATTGAAATCTACGATGCTGCCGGAAAGAAAATCAAGGACATCAACGGTACTTCGTTAAAAGGACTGAATAAGGTGTACTGGCCGCTGAATACCAATCCGCCTAAAGTGGCCAAGGGAGGTTTTGTGGCCGGATCAACCGTGTTGTATTCCGCGGCTGTTTCACCCCGGGTTACTCCCGGAAATTACAAGGTGGTATTGCGAACCGACAGCCAGTCGTTTTCGCAGCCCATCCGTATCCTGCCCAACGATGCCAAAGGATTTTCGGCAAGCGCACTCGAACGGATGAACCGCCAGGGCATGCGCCTTTTTGAGGTGCATGAGAAATTGCATGGGTTGGTCGACAGCATGGACAATACCCTGGCCGCTTTGCGCAAGCTCGGCGGAACCGATGCCGGCCGGCAGAAAAAAATCAGTGACCTCGACAGCATGCGTCGCGAAATCCTGGAACTGAAGCGACAAACCGTTTTCTTCGATGAATTCAAATACCGCCGCCGCCTCAGTGACCTCTATGTGGAAGTGGTTACTTCATTGGAGCCGCTTTCGCCTGGCAAGGAGGAAGCCATCACCCTGATGGAGAAGGAATATGCTGAAATCGAGCGGAAAGTATATGCGATCATGAAGCGGTAGGGGGCTTGCCAATCCTGATTATTGGGGGTTTCAGGCCTGCTGCTCCTGATTTTCTTCACAATCCCTCTGGCGTCCCTCTGGCGCAAGTGTTCCGCAGGATCACTTGTTGCCAAAGAAATCTACCCGATT
>CAZZLI010000139.1:2457-6574 GCA_964655055.1 uncultured Ferruginibacter sp. | reverse complement strand
ATGGCCCGGGTTCTGGAAGTGATACGCTCTTCGATGCGCTTCGGGTCGAGGTTGTAGGTAACAAGGTCCGGCTCCACCAATACCGGAACCAGCCGGTTGTCGGTAATGGCCAGAATGGAAGCGATATAGGTGTTGGCAGGCACAATCACTTCATCGCCCTCCCTCATGACACCCAATTCCATATAGGCTTTCAGGATCAGCCGCAGCGCATCCAGCCCGTTTGCCACACCGATGCAGTGGGGAGCGCCGCAATAGCGGGCGTAAGCCTCTTCAAAATTCCTGCATTCATTACCCAGCAAATACCACCCTGAAGCGGTTGCCCGCTGAACTGCAGCGGAAAGATCGGGCTCAAAGGAATGGTTGATCGCCTGGAGGTCAAGAAATTTTATCATGATCTTATTGCTAAGGTTATAGCCTGTTGCCGATTCGGAAAGTGGAACCGAGGTCGACGGGCTGCCCGTTCACGGTGATTTGAGATAAACGCAATGCAGTATCCTCCGTCTTCACCCATAAAGCACCGTCGAGGATCAGTGTTATTGCCCCCGGGATGCCTATTGAAGAAGCAAAGCCCTCAATCTTTTCTATGGTGCCGACATCATACCGAATCCCTTTATGCATAAAATACAGGCCGGTGCCCAAGGGTCTGCCGAATACAAACTGCTTTCGGACAAAAAAATCGGAAAGGTGGTTCCATCCGGATATCAAACCGTCGGAAGGGCGGAGGCGAGTGCAATAAATGAAAGCGGCATCTCCCTGAGGAATACCCCGAAGCGAGCCGTCGTAAATCGCATGGAGAATACGGGCCAGATTTTCTTGGATATCCCTGTCCATGGCTGCGCGTGCATCCGCATATGTTGCTGATGGAGTAAGGGGATAGCGGTAGGTATAATAAATGTCACCGGCATCCAGCAAGCCCGACACCTTATGCAGGGTGAATCCGACCTCGGACTCCCCGTTCATTACAGCCCAGGCGTTCGCATTATTTCCGCGATACCGGGGCAAAATGCCCATGTGAAGATTCACAGCAGGTTTACCTGCCAGCATTTCAAGATTGATGATCCTGTTGTAATTGACTACAAAAACCAGGTCACAATCCGGAATGATTCGGGATTCGGAATCATGCAGTGCGATATTCCGTTCCAGTAAAAAAGAGGCGAGTGCCTGCTGTTCCTCAGGAAGCAGTGGCTTATCCTGAAATACGGCGTGAACCAGAATTTCCCGGTTAAGCAATGCATTGATCACATGCTTAGCCATATTACCATTCCCGAAAAGAACAATCCGCATTTCCTAAAAATAATACTGCAGGTGGATTAGCCCAGAGTGGCCAACAAATATAAGCGACCCTTCAGGCTCAAATTGATGCCAGACTTTTGACAAAGGAAAACTTTGAACTAATGGTACAACCGATACTTTCCTTGAACTCACAGAGGCCGAAATTCGGAATGGAGTGCTCGGTAGACGGCCCGATATCCACCCAGTCCACGTTACGTTCATGGTAATGAAGGAAAATCTGAAAGGAGAGAAAATTCATGGTTTTCTGCTGGGCAAATTCCGGCAGGTCGCCCCAATAGATGACCTGCACCGTGCCGGGAGCGACATGGAAAACAATAGCTGATGCAACAGAGAAACCTTCCGGATTCTTAACCAGAAAAAAATCAGCCTGTACCCGGCCAAGGGTAGCTTCTACCTGCTCCCAGCTCATTCGAAGCGGAAAGCCCCGGCTGGCCCGGTTTTGACGGATGACTTCATAGGCCGATTGCTTTTCTGCCGGCGTATCACAAACCCGGAAACTGAACTGCTGGGACGCTGCGATTTTCAAATTTTTACGGGCATTGTACCAAATGCGTCCGGAGTAATCTTCTCCGAAGTTTCGGGTATCATACGCGTAATTGAGGTCTACGGATCCGATACGGAAGCCGTTACGATAAAGGCAGTTCACCTGCTTGGCGATGAAGCTCTCGTGGTAGAAAGCGGGGGGTAGGGTCAGGTGGATTTCCCCAAGGTTATGGCTTCGGGCCCATTCAACCAGCAGCACCAGGGCCGCATCGATACTCACCAGCCTGATATCCTCATGCAGGAAACTGAAGCCACCGAAAGGTGCCGAGAACGGGGACCACAGGTTGCCCTCACGGCTTCCGCAAACAAGGCCCAATCTGTATTTACTGTCCTTGAACAGCAGATAGTGCACCGTGTCGCATTTGTCGCGGTTCAGTTCATTGAACCCTGCGCTACCGAATACCTGATAAGGCTTAGGGATGATTTCGCCGTAGTAGGCCGGGCTTACTTCAATGATTTCCACGTGCGGAAAGTTGAATAGTCGCGAATGTAGTCATCTTCACTATAGGTAAGTGAAGCCAGCACCAGGCAGATGGACCCTGATGAAAAATTATCGAGCTCCCGCCAGATGCCAGGAGGCATGTAAAGTCCTGTATATGGCCGGTTCAGGTGGATGCGTTTTTTCTCGTTGCCATCGTCAATCAACAGGTCGAAACTGCCGCTGGCGGCCAGCACAAGTTGTTGCAGGTCCTTATGTGCATGCCCCCCTCTTGCTTCGCCTCCCGGCACATCAAAAAGATAATAGACCCGGGCAATGGAGAACGGCACATCAACGCAATTGTTGACTGAAGTGATGTTCCCTGCCGGATTGTAAATCCGGGGAAGATCCATCAGCCGGCAATCGCCGATCCCGAAATTATTTTTTGGAGGCACTGCGGTATTCGTTGAAATCCCGGATATAGTCACCCGAAGTGTAGGGATGGCTTGAGAGGTGCAGCCCGAGGGCGTTGGTCGAAAAATTTTCCATCCGCCTCCAGGTCAATGCCGGCAGATAGAGGCCGTAATAACTGCGGTTCAGGGAATACGATTTTTCGGTGCCCGATGCATCGGTGACAACCACATCGAAGCTGCCACTGAGGGCGATAATGATTTCCTCCTGCACACGATATGCGTGCGCGCCCCGGATTTCGCCGCCCGGAACATCATAGGTCCAGAAAACCCGCGATATTGGAAAAGGGATCTGCTCGGGATTTTGGAGGAAGGTCAGATTCCCTCTGGGGTCGGTAATCTTGGGAAATGTAAGAATCCGTACTTCCATACTCATAGCTAAGCCCCCAAACAAAGGTGACTAACGGCGGCTGAAGATTTTTTGGACAAATCGTTTCAGGCTGAACTTCTTCTTGGCTTTCTCCTCGATGGTGTACCCGTACCCGTAGCCATAACCATAGCCATAACCATAGCCATAACCATAGCCGTAGCCATAGCTGTAACTGTTACCGTACCCCAGGATTTTCTTATTGATAATGCCGTTGAAAACAAGATTGATGTTGGGAAGTGCTTTTTTCTGATACACATCATTGATGAGGTTCAGGTAAACCTGATGGGTATAATTGTGGCGTACGATGTAGAGGGTCGCGTCGGCGTAAACGCCCAGAATTTTCGCGTCGGTAACTGCTGCAATCGGCGGGGAGTCGATGATGATATAATCGAAACGGGTCTTCAGATAGCTAATCAGCTGGCCCAGCCGGTCGCCGGTCATCAATTCGGTAGGATTGGGGGGAACAGGACCTGACGAAATCACCGACAGGTTGGAAAATGTGGCATGTGGCTGTATGATGCTCTCTGCTTCGGCTGTACCAACCAGGTAGTTGCTCAGACCCACATCGCGGGTGGCACCAAGCGGTTTACTGATCTTCGGTTTTCTGAGGTCGAACTCCAGCAACACAACCCTGTCTCCGGTAAGACTGATACTGATTGCTGTATTCACGGTAACAAACGATTTTCCTTCACGGGGAACAGACGAAGTGACCAGCACCACCTTACAAGAGTCTTTGGCATTGGCCGTGATGTACGTGACATTGGTACGTAGTTCCCTAAACTGCTCGGCAATCAGGGTCCGCTTGGTTTCACCGGTCACGATATTTAGTGAATCGCCCTGTCCGGCGGAATAAATCATTTCAGCCACCACGGGCGTTTGAAGGTTGCTTTCCAGCTGGGATCGGAACAGGATTTTCTTTTTCGAAAACTCCCTGAAATAAATGTAAAGAATGGCCAATGCAAGACCTGCAAGTACGCCAATGGTATAGTACTGGTTGGGTATGGGAGAAATGACGCCGCCCCG
>CAZZLI010000139.1:0-2357 GCA_964655055.1 uncultured Ferruginibacter sp. | reverse complement strand
CGCAGCCGGCTGATGGCATCCTCGATCACCTCCACCTGCTGGTTTTTGGCGCCGGATATCTGTTTGATTTTTTCCAATTCAAACTCCGCCTGATAAAGTTGTCCGAGAAGATTGGTAAGTACCGGATCGGTAAGTCCCAGGGTGGCCGGAATGGGAACGGCCGATTTGTTACGTCTTGACACGTAATCGTCAATTTGCTTGAGAACGTCTTCCTGGATGTCGACTTCACTGATCTTGCCGTCAAGTTCTTTCATCCGTGAAAAGTAAACCTCCCCTTCGCGGGAAATGTCGGTGATTCCCTGACTTGTTTTGAATGACTGCAGGTTCTTCTCCACGCCGGCCAGCTCGTCGGACACCAGCCGCAGACGGTCGTCCAGGAATTTCTGAGCATTCAGGAAAATCTGGTTCTTGTAATCAATCGCATTCAGGCCGTAGATCCTGACCAGCGTATTGAGCACAGCGATTCCCCTTTCGGGGATAATGTCGCGATAGGTCAAATCGATGATGGACGACCCCTTGGAAATGGGTGAAGCGGTCAGCCCCGATTTCATGACGGACACGGTTTGAGCGAGCGGCTGAACGGTAATCAGGTATTTTTTTCCTAAACTCTTGGGACCCCGGTAGCGTGTATTGATCGACCAGCGGATATTCCCCACATTGGTAGATACCAGAGAATCAAGCGGATAAAGTTCTCCGTTGAAACGTATCTGATTGTTAACCAGTTCGGCCTCGGAGACCAGGGTCTGCTGGATGGTGTCGGGATTCTCCAGTTCCATCCGGAACTGCGTATTGTCGTAATAGTAGGTGTTACGGAACTTGCCCTTCTGGGAATAAACCACATTCAGTTGCAAGCTGGCCGCCACTTTCCTCAACAACTCTTTTGAGGTAAGAATCTGGATCTCACGCTCGGTTTCCTGCGTAACGTCCCGGGCATCGAACTTCATTATTTCAGTCAGGTTAGTGGTCTTACTTTCTGTATTGTCGTTCACCACCACACGTGATTTTGAAGCATAGGTCGGTATCTGGTAACGTAATACGATTTTAGCGACCAGGAAACCGGCCAGGGCAGCCAGAACGATTATTGGCCAGAACGGCAACAGACGGTAAATGAACTGCTGAATCTTCTCCCCTTCGTCGGCCACTTGCTGCTGTTCCGCCTGTACCAGTTTTTCAATCTCTATTGACATGCCCGTTTAAATTATTTTTGAAGAAGGTTGATTGTAGTGAGGATGAGCGACAACCCCACGGCAATGATACCGATATACTGGGGCACACCGTTACGCGAAATAAATCGTGATGTAAGCGGTTCCACATAGATCACATCATTATTGCGCAAATAGTAGTACGGTGATTTGAATAGGTCGGAACGGAGGATATTGACCCGGCCGAAAATGCGTTCTCCTTTCTCTTCCCGAACAACAAGTACATTTCCCGATTTACCGAAAATGCCGATATCGCCGGCTTGTGCCAGAGCATCCAACAGGGTAAAACGCTCGTTGGGCATATTAATCCGTCCGGGACGGGCCACTTCCCCAAGCACTGAAACGACATAATTCAGAAACTTGATATTAACCACCGGATTCTTGGTATAATCACGGAGCTTGAGTGCAAGGGTATCCTGCAATGCAAGCCGGGTTAATCCTTCTGCAGTAACACGACCCAGGTATGGAAGTTCGATTTTTCCGTCCGACTCTACCAAATAACCGAGAGAGCCCGGAACAATAGCAGCAGTATTTTGTGAAACGTTTTGCCCTCCATTGAAAACCGGAAGGTCGTTGAGGTTGCTGCCTGAAACGGTGATCTGCAACTGGTCATTTTTCTGGATCAGGTTTTCAAAATTGATCTTGGGCTTTTCAAGCTTACCGGAAGCCGAGTCGGCGATATCATTCATGTACACTACTTTTTTGGGCGAGATGCAGGATCCCAAGAGTAAAAGCACCCCAAAAAAAGAAAAAGGCAGACCGGCTAATGATATGGCAAACCGTTTCATGAAATCGTATTATTTTTTTTGAAACCCAAGGACAAATGGCTTCGCCTGCCTCGGTCCCATCGGGTTTTTCCTGAGGTGGAATCTATACAGGTGCTACCCGAGATTTTGTATTTCCAAAGGGGGGGTCATACATTCTTTCAGGGGTAAAAAAAGTGAATCCAGACTTGGTTATTCCACTAGGAATGCTTCGGATTCTACCAAGAAATTTTCAGCATGCAAATGTACCCATTTTTGAGCGATTTGCTGCGACAGCATGCTGCATTAACAGCGGTTCAGGGAGTTCCGTGAGGCCATGAGGTTCCAATGTTGACCTATCGGGAATCCGGCGTGGTCAGGGTGGGCGCGAAATTCAGACTCAATCTTGAAT
>CAZZLI010000138.1:0-6613 GCA_964655055.1 uncultured Ferruginibacter sp. | reverse complement strand
TATTGGTGCATTACAGATATCCAGTCGGCAATCCTGAATTAGACTTCCCCAGCTGGCCTGATCTCCTTGAATCCAGGGAAAGTAGGATTATGAGTCTGACCCTTGTCAGAAAAAAGAAAAAGGCCGCACCAAAATTTCTTGGTACGGCCTTTAGAGGGTTACAGGTAAATTACTTGAAATCAGCGTTTGTCAATCACCACACGTTGCGTGATATTTTCTTTTCCATTCGTTAACACCAGCTGGTAGATGCCGTTGGCAATGCTGGCCGGCAGATTCACAGGAAGGTTGCTGCTTCCGCCGGGATGGCTGAGGCTTTTGTTCCAGCAGGTTTGACCGCCGGTATTGATCAGCCGCATGGTATAGATACCCCGTTCCATATTGCCGAATTGCAGGTTCATCGTGGTTCCCGATATCGGGTTGGGGGATACGGTTACATTCGATTCGCTACGTCCTACCACTACCTTCACGGTTCGGGTGTATTTGAATTCCCCGCTGTTGTCAATACACTTGATGCGATAAAAATGGTTTCCGGGTATAACTGAAAGATGCGTCCATGTATAGGCAGCATAGTTGCTTGTGTTGTTCACAGCCTGGATGTCGGCAAGAGGTGAGAAGATCCGTCCGTCTTTTGAATGCTCAACTACATAGCTGCGCAGGTTGATCTGGTTGGTTACTTCCCAGGCCAGTTCCACATTGCCGGCAAGGGGATAGGCTTTGAAACTGGTAACTGTTACCGGCAGTACGCCTGCAGCCCTGAACACAACCCTGAAGCGTTTGCGGTCGGATGAGCCTGCATTGGCATCCACGGTGAAGGTGTAGCGTGTCGTATCCGAAAGGTTCAGCGGTGTTTGTGTATTCAGGTATTGATCAATCAG
The DNA here is from genome assembly GCA_964655055.1 of uncultured Ferruginibacter sp. GTDB lineage: Bacteria > Bacteroidota > Bacteroidia > Chitinophagales > Chitinophagaceae > Ferruginibacter. The sequence continues at coordinate 5,738 of CAZZLI010000138.1, read as the reverse complement.
AATGGCGGTTGTGCCGGCCTGTGCGAAATTCTGTCCGAAAAATTCCAGCTGGTAGGAGATACGTTTTAGCTTATACATTTCAAAGAACAGCGTATCGGTACTGCTTACCAGGGGCCTTCTTTCCACGACCAGTTCGGAACTGTCGCGCATCAGGCTGAAGTTCTCGCCGAAGTTGCTCATCTTACTGTTGTCATCTCCGTCCACCTGCGCAGCATACTGGTCGTCGAAGAATACGCCGTTGCCATCGGCAAGCTTGTTGATGCCACCCGATATCGCATAGAGGTTGGTGATGAAGGTTTGTGCAGGAAGATTGGTGGGTGAACCGGGACGGAATACCATATTGCTTCCGCTGGTCTTGCTGCTTTCGTTGATGGTGATACTTCCGCTGCTACCTACTGCGGTTACAAAGAAGGCGGCTCCGCTCTGGATGGTGTTTACCGTACTTCCGGTAGAACCGTAACTGCCACCGCCGGGAATGACGATGTAATTGCCGCCGTTGGGAGCCAGGGTCTGATATGCCCCCAGATTGTACGAACCGAGAAGTTTGGGGTCCCATACATAGAAAGCGCCCCCGCTCAAACCGCCGCTTAGGCTAATGTTGCGCACATCAATCGCCGATGCGTAGGGATTGCCTATGAGGGCATATTGGTCGGCACCTACATTGATGGCCGATTGATTTCCGGTATACAAAGTACCCTTGGTGCGCAGTGTGGTTGAGTTCACAGAGGCTATGCTGGTGGAAGGCGTTACACTCCTGCTGCCACGGATATAGATGAAATAACCCTGCTCCCCGGAAATCTGTGTATTGGTATTGTCAATGCCGATGAGCTGATCGGTAGACGATTCATAGCGCAGCAGGGAATTTGAAGGCGTCTTGAAATCGAAACCGGCGCTCTGCCATCCGGTTAGGTTGCTGGTGATATTGGTGCCGTATCCCGATACACCATCCACACCTGCAGACTGGTCTTCCTGCCACGATTGCTTGATGGTTTGTCCGGATGTAGGCGCAGCCAGTAACCTCCAGGCACGGTTGGTATTCTGCGGAATAAAACGCTCAACAGTAACGTCGCCGGTGATGTATCCGCCGGAGGTGCTTCCTGCTGCGATATTGGCGGTTCCTGAAGCGGTTGATGCAATGGTATAATTGCCGTCCGAAGCGAGGACCCCGGCGGTGGGCGTGTGTGTGCCTACCAGCCGCAATGCGTTAAGCAGGGTAACGGTCCTGCCTGTTGCGTTAACCGTAAAGTTTTTGATCACATTGGTTGTGCCGGGTGTGGTCTGGTCGAAAGACAGGCTGGCGTTCGATGTAGTGCTGCTGAAGATTATATTGCTAGTACTTCCACCACGGATACCTCCGCTTACAGTATTCGTAACCGAACCCCGTATCGTAAGGGTATTGCCGCTGATGGCAAGTTTGCCGTCTGTGAAGGTAGTTGTGCTGTTCACTTGAAGGTCGTTGCCCATGGTTATTACCTGTCCGCTGCTGTTGATGGTAAGTGTGTTCAGTGCATTGGTTGTTCCTGAAGTGGTTTGATCCATCGATAAGGTGGGACTCACGCTTCCGTTGAAAATGAGGTTGCTTGAGCTGCTGCCTCTGATTCCGCCGCTTACCGTATTGACTATATTGCCCTTGATGGTAAGGGTTCTGCTGCTGATGGCTATTTTTCCGGCAGTGATTGTTGTAGTCCCGCTGACCACGAGGTCGCTTCCAAGTGTGGTGAGATAACTGTTATGGTTGATGGTAAGATTATTCAGTGCATTGGTCGTACCCGGTGTGGTGGTTTCAAAAAACAGGGTTCTGTTGAAATTGCCATTGATTACCAGGTTGCTGCTTGTGGATCCTGAAAAGGTTCTGCTTGATGTGGATCCTGAAATGCTTCCTTCCAGCGTAAGGGTATATCCGTTGATGGATAACTTGTTGGGCGTACCACCGAAGGTGATTGTGCCTCTTACACGGGTATTGCCCTGTAGTGTCTTGGTCTGGTTGGTTACCGTAAGGTTGCCATAATCCTGGGATGAATTGAGTATGGCAACGTTTTGCGCGGATGTTCCGTTGTATTCAATGGTGCTTGTCGAGCCAATTGAATGGGTGCTGAAGTTGGCAGGAAGTGTACCGCTGCCCGAAATTCGGAGTGTTGCTCCATCAGCAACCGTAAGTGTTCCTCCTGCCGATGTGCGGTTGGCTGTAAAGGTGTTGACGCTGAAAATTCCTCCGCTTACCGTGAGGTTACCTGCTATTCCGATGCTGCCGTTCACTTCCTTTAACCCGGAGCCGGAAATGATCAGGTGGCCGTAATTCTGTGAGGAGTTAAGTGTGGCAACAGTCTGGGCAACTCCCGCATACTCAATGGTACTGGTAGCGCCGACTGCGTGTGTGCTGAAATTAGCCGGTATGGTTCCTCCGCCACCAATCTTAAGTTTTCCGCCGCTTGCGATGGTGAGGGTACCTCCGATATTATTTCTGTTGGCTGTATTCTCAAGCAGGTCGAGTGTGGCACCATTCAATACAGTAAGATTTCCTTCAATGGGAAGGTTCCTGCCGCCCGCCGTGGTTGTACCCGAACTGATGGTCAAATTATTGAACTGGAACAGGTTATAGGGCAGGGTGAAGTTTCCAGTGAATACCATGGTGCCCAGGTTGGTTTCATAAACACCACTGTAGGTAGGATCATCTTCTGTAATGGATGCGCAACTGAGTGTGGCATTACTGCTCATGGAGATGGTGCCAACGGCTCCGCCAACATCGCCCATGCGGATGTTACCCGCAACGGTCAATGAGGATGTTCCGGAAAAAGCCAGCGTACCTCCGTTGCCGGGATCTCCATATCCGATGATCAAGCTGTTGCAGGTTTCACCGCTGCTGTTGACAATGACGATATAGCCGCCGGAAATGATTACATCATCACCTGCGCTTGGTACCACCGATTCATCCCAGGTATTAGGATCGTTCCAGGGGCCGGTTTGGATAGCGGTGATGGTGGTCTGTGCGAGGGTGGTTGCTGAAAAGCAGGTTAACGCTATCACGAGCGTCAGGGTTGTTTTCAGGATGAAGCTGGGCAAGCTCCCGGATTTTGGGTAAAAGCGTTTCATAGTACTTCGATTGTTTGGGATGCCGCCCTTGCGGAAATGGTCTTTGCTGCATCGGGCTTCATCGGATTAGGAAATTCTGTGCGCATTTTTTTCATAGGGTAGTGTAGGGTAGGGTGTCGGATTTAAAACGGGCTCAGTTCCTGGCTTGGATGTTGATGTTCTTCATAAATGGGTTGTTTAATGATTTGTCTTGTTTTTGAATATTCCGTTGAATAGTCGTTCAGCTAACGCAGGCCATCGTGCGTTAGTATTGCGTGGAAAATGCCCCATTGTTATTCGTAATTTGTAATCGCTGCATTATCTGTTCTTTTCTTGTTTTCCTAGAAGGATGACTACAAGGGTTTGCAAACTGCCATGCACCGGTAAGCGTGATGGCTTAATCAGGTTATTTTTGCCGGAATGGCAAATGCCCTGAAACTGTTTCCCGAATCGACACCCGCCCAGCTCGAATTCACCCAGGTGAAAAATCTGCTCGCAGGCTTTTGTCAGACGGCCTACGCGAAGCATAAAGCCCTGCATCTTCACCTCCATACACAAGCTGAGCCAATCCGCCAATCTTTGCGGCAGACGGAAGAATACGGTGTGCTCATGCGTTCAGGCTCGGTGCCGCCCAACGATTTCAGTCATGCCATTGATCGGGAATTGCAGCTGCTTTCCGTTCCGGGGGCCACACTCACCGAAGCGCAATGGGTCATGGTGCATCGGCTGGCCGGAAATATGGGTGGGCTTTTCCGCTGGTTCTCCGCAGCCCGGCGAACGGAATATCCGGCCCTGGCCACGCTGCTCGATGGGATTAATTATGAACCCGAAATCGTCGGGCGGATTGATGCCGTGATTGATGGAAACGGAAACGTGCGTGATAATGCTTCTTCCGAACTGATGGGAATCCGGCAGCAACTTCAGGCTACAAGGCAAGCACTCCGGCGCATGTTCGACCGGATTGCCGCACGCTATGCGAAAGAGGGTCATCTGGCCGATATCAGTGAAAGTTTCATGAACCGCCGTCGGGTACTGGCCGTGAATGCGGCGAGCAAGCGCATGATCGGCGGTATCCTCCACGGGGAAAGTGATAGCGGACGAACGGCCTACATCGAGCCGGAAGAAACCATTCCGCTCAACAATGAATTGTTCAGTCTCGAGAGCGAAGAGTCGGCTGCAATACGGCGTATTCTCCGTCAACTGACGGTTGATATCAGTCCCTATGCAACTTTGCTCAAAGTATATAGTGAACGCACGGGCGAATTCGATCTGGTTCGGGCAAAGGCCCGGCTGGCGGCCGATATGGGCGCCAATTCACCGCGGCTTAGTGAGCAGCCCGTAATCCGGCTTTGGCAGGCTTATCACCCGCTCTTGTACCTGATGAACCGAAAGAACGGCAAGACGGTTGTGCCGCTTGATCTTAGCCTCGACCGGCAAAACCGCATTCTTGTGATCAGCGGCCCAAATGCCGGAGGTAAGACAGTTACACTGAAAACAGTGGGTTTACTTCAACTGATGTTGCAGAGCGGATTGCAGGTTCCGGTTCACCCCGACAGTGAGATGGGGATTTTCAACCAGCTCCTGATCCATATCGGTGATACCCAGAGTATCGAGTTCGAACTCAGTACGTATTCGGCGCATCTGATGCACATGAAATATTTCATAGAAGAAGCCGGTGGCAAAACCCTTTTTTTCATCGATGAACTGGGCAGCGGAAGCGATCCCGCCCTGGGCGGTGCTTTCGCGGAAGTGATTATCGGTGAACTGGCCCGAAAGCAGAGCATCGGCTTGGTGACCACGCATTACCTCAACCTGAAACTGATGGCAGGAAAAGTTCAGGGAGTATTGAACGGCGCCATGCAATTTGATGAAGAACGCATGCAGCCCCGTTATGTGCTGGAAGTAGGCAAACCGGGAAGTTCCTATACGTTTTCTATCGCCGAACGGATCGGCTTTGATCCCAGGCTGATTGCCCGGGCACGTTCACTGGTGGACCGCGACCAGTATCGTCTCGATAATCTGTTGGCTGATGCCTCCCGTCAATTGAAGCAGTTGAAGGCTGAACGGGATGCCCTGCATAAGATCCAGCAGGAGAACCAGCGTTTAAAAACTGAAATGGAGAGGACCATAAACCGTGAACGGCATCGTCAGGAGATGGAGCGCATGCGTTTGCAGCAGCGGCAATCGAAGGAGAAGCTGGAACTGCTGAAGGATATGGAGCGCAGGCTGAAAGCCATGATTTCGGAATGGCGCAAGACCGAGGACAAGCCCAAAGCCATTAAAGCGATACAGGCCCTGCTTTATGCCCGTACGTCTCGGGTTGACCGCAACGTCCTCAAAACTGGGCAGGAAGAGCAACTGCTTCCTGTAAATGATGACCTTCGTGTAGGCGATAAGGTGATGCTGAAAGCCACCCGGCAGATGGCAGTTGTGCGGGAGCTTAGGGGTAAGAAGGCGGTAGTGCAACTGGGGGCGCTGCCGTTGACGGTACTTGTATCCGACCTCGGTTTGCCGGTGAATACTGGATAACGATCATCGTGACCCTTTTTTGATTTCCAAAAGACTTGACGGGAAAGATAGTTTTTGACCGAACGCATTTGGCGCGTATTTTTGACGCGGAGAGATGGCAGAGCGGTCGAATGCGGCGGTCTTGAAAACCGTTGACTGTA
>CAZZLI010000137.1:0-6639 GCA_964655055.1 uncultured Ferruginibacter sp. | reverse complement strand
GTGGTAGCGCCCCCACGCCGCCTTGAGGCGCAGCGCCGGCGTGGCCTGCCACGCCTAAGAAGCAAGCCCGCGGTTCCCATTGCGGGGAAATACCGGCTGGTGGATATTCCCATTTCCAACTGCATCAACAGCGGCATCAACCGCATCATCGTACTGACCCAGTTCAACTCCGCCTCACTCAACCGGCATATCAAGAATACCTATCAGTTCAGCCTGTTCAGTAAGGGATTTGTGGATATCGTTGCCGCCGAGCAAACGCCCGACAATGCCGGCTGGTTTCAGGGAACCGCTGATGCCGTGAGGCAGTCGTTGCGCCATATCGAATCCTACGATTTTGACTATGTGCTCATCCTCAGCGGCGACCAGCTCTACCAGATGGATTTCGCCGACATGCTCGACGCCCACAAGAAAAGTGAGGCCGATATCACCATCGCCACCATTCCTGTCGGGGATCGTGAAGCGCCCGAGTTCGGCATTCTTAAGACCAACGAACAGAACGATATCGTTTCATTCATCGAGAAGCCCGAAAAGGCGCTTTTACCCGAATGGCTCAGCGATACCGGCGATGCCATGCGCGCACAGGGGCGTAATTATCTGGCTTCGATGGGTATTTATGTATTCAGCCGAAAGCTCCTGTTCAATCTGTTGCTGGAGGAAAAACTGGCGGCTACCGATTTCGGCAAGGAAATCATTCCTACCTCCATCGAAAAATACAAGGTCAAGAGTTTTCAGTACGATGGCTACTGGACCGACATCGGAAACATCTATTCCTTTTTCGAGGCGAATCTGGCGCTGACGGAGGAACTGCCTCTGTTCAACCTGTTCGATAACAACCGGCTTGTTTACAGCCGCGCCCGCATGTTGCCTCCCGCAAAAATCAGCGGCACTACGCTGGAACATACGATAGTAGCCGAAGGTTCCATCATTTCGGCAAGCCGCATCGAGAAGAGTGTGATTGGCATCCGCAGCCGCATCGGCCATGGCACTACGATCGTTTCCTCCTACATCATGGGGAATGACTATTACGAAACGATGGATGATATCAACTCCAGCCGGGAACGCGGCATTCCCAAAATCGGCATCGGCGAGCGCTGTTATCTGCGGAATGTGATTGTCGACAAGAATTGCCGGATCGGCAATGATGTTCGTATCAACGGCGGGCAACATCTGGGCCCACTCGATAAACCCCTCTACACCATTAAAGACGGAATTGTTGTCATCAAAAAAGGCGCTGTTATCCCTGATGGATTCAGCATCTGAGCCTCAGGATTCGCTACTATAACTATCCAATACACGAAACGCTTGTCATGTCAATCACTGCAACAGAAAACAAACCCAGGCTCAATGTGGGCCAGATTGTGAACATGAGTGTCGGATTCTTCGGCATCCAGTTTGGATGGGATCTTCAGCGGGCCAATATGGGTCCCATTTATGAGCATCTCGGCGCCGATGCCGACAAGATTCCCATTCTCTTTCTTGCGGCTCCGTTAACCGGTCTGCTGGTTCAGCCCATTGTCGGCTATATGTCCGACCGCACCTGGCATCCGAAATGGGGGAGAAGAAGACCTTATTTCCTGATTGGTGCCATCCTCAGTTCCATCGCGCTTATCCTGATGCCGCACAGTCCGGTGTTGTGGATGGCAGCCGGATTGCTTTGGGTGCTGGATGTGTTTGGCAATGTGGCCATGGAGCCGTTCAGGGCCTTTGTTGCCGATAAGCTGAACGAGAAACAGATGACCGAAGGCTTTGTGATGCAGAGCCTGATGATCGGGCTCGGGGGCAGCATCGCTTCCGCATTGCCCTGGATCATGACCAATGTCTTTAAGTTCAATTCGGTTGCGGCGGCAGGTATGATTCCCGACAATGTGAAATGGAGTTTCTACATCGGCGCATTTTTCTTTCTCAGCGCGGTGCTTTATACGGTGTTCACTTCAAAGGAATATCCGCCGGAAGATATCCCGTTCAAGGACAAGGTCCGCGAATCGAATAAAGGTTTTGGCGGTGGTTTGTCGGAGATTATACATTGCATCCGGCAGATGCCGCAGCGGATGAAAGTGCTTTCCATGGTGCAGTTTTTCACCTGGCCTGGGCTTTTCCTCATGTGGTTCTATTACAACACGGCCGTGGCCCGCAATGTCTTTCATGCAAGCAGTGAAACAGATCCGTTATACGGAGAGGGTACCAATTTCGGAGGGCTGACGCTAGCGTTTTACAATGTGGTCACCTTCCTGTTTGCCTTTATCCTGCCCTCCATTGCCGTTCGCCTGGGGCGCAGGTTAACCCACACGCTTTGCCTTTTTTGCGGAGCTATTGGGTTGATTTCAGTGGCTTTTGTCGAAAACAAGTACATGCTCTACGGCTGTATGGCTGGTGTGGGTATTGCCTGGGCCAGTATTCTTTCCATGCCTTATGCCATGCTTGGCGGAGTGCTGCCCAAGGATAAGATCGGAGTGTACATGGGGATTTTCAACTTTTTCATTGTACTTCCGGAAATCATTGCCTCGCTGGGCTTCGGTTGGATCATGCGCAACTGGCTCAACAACGACCGGTTGCTCGCCGTGCAAATCGGCGGATTTCTGATGATTATCGCAGGATTGATCTGCTATTTTTTGGTCAAAGAAGAAAAAGAATAAACTATAGTTCCAATGCGCTTCAAATTCATCATCGTATTCCTGCTGATTGTCATTCCCTGCCTGATACAGGCACAGTGCTGGCCGCCCAACTGGTGGTCGGGCATGAAATGGAACAAGGTCCAACTCATGCTGCATGTGGACTCACCCAACACATTCGCTTCCAAGCCTGATGTGCAGATCAATCATCCGGGCATCCGCGTACTGAAGGTGAATCCGGTGGAGAACAGACGCTACCTTTTTGTTGATATCGAAATTGCACCCAATACCCGTGCCGGCAAGGTACCCATCAAGGTAAGCGGCAACGGGGGGCGTTCCAGCATCATGCTGGCATTCAGCATCAAGCAGCGCCGCTCAAATCGTGGAACCGGTTTTGCACAGGGAGTCACCAACCGCGATTTCATGTATCTGATCATGCCCGACCGGTTCAGCAACGGCGATCCGTCCAACGACCGGGTTCCGGGAATGCGCGATCAAAGCCTGCGTCGCGATACCGTATTCAACCGCCATGGGGGTGATTTGCAGGGCATCAAAAACAGGCTGGATTATCTTCAGGGGCTGGGAGTAACTGCCCTATGGCTGAACCCTGTCTGGGAGAACGACATGCCCAATCGCACCGAGCATGGATATGCGTTTACCAACCATTACAGGGTAGATCCGCGTCTGGGTGGCGATCAGGCCTATCTCGATCTGGTTGACGCTGCACATCAGAAAGGATTGAAAGTCATTCAGGACGCCGTTTACAACCATGTGGGGCTCTATCATCATACGGTGCAGGATTTGCCGATGAAAGACTGGCTGCACCAGTGGGACAAATACACCAATACCAGTTACAAAGACCAGGTCTTGTTTGATCCCTATGCAAGTCCAAAGGAGGTGAAGGTCATGGCCGATGGCTGGTTTACCCCGCAGATGCCCGATCTCAATCAGCATAATCCCTATGTTGAGAAATTCCTGATCCAGCACGCGCTTTGGAGTGTGGAGCAGTTCGGTATCGATGGATGGCGGATTGATACCTATGCCTACAATGATCTTGCATTTATGAACCGCTGCAACAAGGCCCTTTATGATGAATACCCACGCATCACGCTGTTCGGTGAAACCTGGGTACATGGCGTTCCGAATCAGGCGTATTTCACCGAGAACAATCTGAATATTCCGTATAAAAGCAACCTGCAGGGGGTAACCGATTTCCAGACACTTTGGGGCATAAAGGATGCCATGACCAGGGATTTCGGCTGGACGGATGGGGTGAACCGTTTGTACACTACCCTTGCTCAGGACTTCATGTACAAAGACCCCACGCGCAATGTTATTTTTCTCGACAACCACGACATCGAGCGGTTTTATTCAACTGTCGGGGAGAATATGGATAAGTACAAGTCATCCCTATCCTGGCTGTTCACCAGCAGGGGAATTCCTCAGATGTATTATTCCTCCGAGCTGGCAACTGCCGGAATTACAAGTCCTTCTGACGGCTATGTACGGCTGGATTTTCCCGGCGGATGGTCCGACGATCCGGTCAACAAATTCCTGCCCGAAGGCCGGAAGGGAAAAGATGCTGAAATCTGGAACCATGTTTCGGCCCTGGCCAATTTCCGTAAGAAATCAACTGCATTAACCACCGGTAAGATGATGCAATACCTGCCTGTGGACGGCGTGTATACTTACTTCCGTTATGATGCGGCACAAACTGTAATGGTGGTAATGAATACATCTAAAGAGGAAAAAACGATAGATCCGGCAATCTATGCAGAACGGGTTAAAGGGTTCACCCGATATACCGATGTCATCGGTAAGACCAGAGGAAGCCTGGAGCCTTTCAAACTGGGGAGTTTCCAGACAGCTGTTTATGAATTGACCCGATAGAAGTCTATACGCTGGTAGTGTTTATGTCTGTTGAAAAAAGATTCCTTACAACCTTTCAAATTGTCCGGAAAAAAATCAAATCCCAAAAAGTACGAGGAAACCCATTTTGTGGATTCCACCCGCACGGTTTGGAACTATTCCCTGTTCAATGAGGAGGTCATCCGTAATTTCCAGCAGGGTACCCTATACGATGCCTACCGGTATTTTGGAAACCGGTATGTCGAAGTGCTGGATACTCCCGGCTATTATTTCGCCGTGTGGGCGCCCAATGCCACCCGTGTTTCGGTGATGGGCAATTTCAATCACTGGAACCGAACGACGCATGAATTGTTTGTACGGCTAGACAAGTCGGGCATCTGGGAGGGATTCATACCTCATTTCAGGAAGGGGGACGCTTACAAGTATGCGATCAAAGGACACCGTGGTGTGGAGCTCGATAAGGGCGATCCTTATGCCCATTTCTGGGAAAAGCGGCCGCAGACGGCTTCCCTCACCTGGGATTTGTATCACGAGTGGAACGATGGCAGATGGATGCGCGAACGCAAGAAGCACAATGCATTGAATGCACCATGGAGTGTCTATGAAGTGCACCTGGCCAGCTGGATGCGTCCCGAGAAATACAACGAAGAATCCTACAACAGCTATGCCCAGATAACCGAACGGCTGGTTCCCTATATGATGGAAACGGGCTTCACCCACGTGGAGTTCATGCCTGTCATGGAACATCCGTTCGACGGAAGCTGGGGTTATCAGGGAACAGGTTTTTTCGCACCTACCTCGCGCTTCGGTAATCCGCAGGAATTCATGGCGATGATCGACGCTTTTCATAGGGCAGGAATCGGCGTAATTCTCGACTGGGTACCCTCGCATTTTCCCTACGACGCCCATGGACTTTTCATGTTCGATGGTACGCATACCTATGAGTATGCCGATATGCGCAAAGGATATCACCCCGACTGGAACAGTTATGTATTCAATTACAAGCGGGGGGAAGTGAAATCCTTTCTCATCAGCAGTGCCCGTTTCTGGTTCGACCATTTCCATATCGACGGCATCCGGGTAGATGCGGTGAGTTCCATGCTCAAGCTCAACTACTCCAGGGGCGAAGGCCAGTGGGAACCCAATGAATTTGGCGGGAACGGTAATCTGGAGGCCATCGCCTTTCTCCGCGACCTGAATGAGACCATCTACCGCGATTTCCCCGATGTGCAGACTATCGCTGAAGAGGCTACCGACTGGCCCGGAATCAGCCGGCCCACCTTCATGGACGGCATGGGCTTCGGCATGAAATGGATGATGGGCTGGATGCACGATACGCTCGATTATTTCAAGTTCGACCCGCTGTACCGGAAATACCATCAGAACAAGTTCACCTTCAGCATGATGTACTATTACGACGAGAACTTCATGTTGCCGCTGAGCCACGATGAAGTGGTGCACGGGAAGAGTCCAATGATTTATAAGATGCCGGGCGATGAATGGCAGAAGTTCGCCAACTTGCGGCTGCTCTACGGCTATATGTTCACGCATCCGGGCGCCAAGCTGTTGTTTATGGGCAACGAATTCGCCCAGACCGGAGAATGGAACCATAAGGCGGAACTGGAGTGGGAGCTGCTGCAATATGATTGTCACCGGTTGATGAAGGATTATGTGGCCGCGCTCAACCACTTGTTGCGCTCCGCGCCGGCCTTGCACCAGCGCCAATTTGAACCCGGGGGTTTTGAATGGGTTGACCTGAACCACCGCGAGGAGGGGGTGCTGGTTTACATGCGGAAAGGCTACCGGAAAAAGGACAATCTGCTGATTGTGCTGAATGTGACCCCTGTGGTACGGCGAAACTGGAAGGTCCGGGTTCAGGGAAAGATGACCTGGTCGGAACTGTTCAACAGCGACCGAAAAGAATTTTACGGAACCGGCGATGTATTCAATCCGGCCCCCGAGCTGACCATTGTTGATAAAAAAAAGCAATTGGTTGAAATAAACTGCCACCTCCCTCCGTTAGGCATGGTAGTTTTCAGGTAGAAATTCCCTTTTGGAATACCCTGTGAGCTGTGATTCGTACACCCAAAAGTTCCTCGAAATCAGACCGGTACATCACCGGAGCTGCCCCGATCGGGTGTCGGATACCTAATAACCGCCA
>CAZZLI010000136.1:0-6647 GCA_964655055.1 uncultured Ferruginibacter sp. | reverse complement strand
AAAAAATGTAATCGTATGAAAAAGATCGTAGTACTTATCTTGGTTGCTTTCACATTCTCGGCTGCTGCCAATGCGCAAAAATGGTCAGACCTTACCGCTGAACAGAAACTGGACAAAGTCAAGGGCTTCAGGGAGGACAATCAGAAATTTCTTAAGGAAAAGCTGGGGATGACCGAAGACCAGGCTACAGATATCGACAACACCAATATCTGCTTCCTGACCGCCATGGAACGCATCAACACCTACGGCAAGGATGATGCTACCAAGGAAAAATGGGCCAAGACTGCCCTACAGGCCCGCCAGGCCCAGATGGATATGATCATGGGGCCGGAAAAGCGGAAGCAGTATATGGACTATGTGACCGCCAAACTGAAGAAAGCCCAGGAGACGCTGCAATAATAGGAAAGTGAAGTTGCTTTTAGCCTAACAACTTCCCCGTATGATGCCGGTGAGGTAGCTCTTTGGCCCAATGAAATTGGTCCAATACAGATATCCAACCGGTGTAATAGCCCCTTCACCACTTGAAAACGCCGCCAATATTGCCGGCGTTTTTTATTATGGATATTTCGGCCCCGAGTAGACCACTTATTTCGGAGTAAAGTATACCATTTTTTGAGGGGTAGCCGGTTTTTATACGAAAGTGACATTAGTTTTAGTCCAAAAATGTTCCCGTATAATGCCGATGTGATAGCTGTTTGGGCCAATGAAATTGGTCTATTACAGATATCCAATCGGTATTATGCATTTCATGGTGAAACGAAATTTTGATCTGGCGCACAAGTCCTCTCGTGAGCCCGGCATTACTACATCTTTTTTCACGCGAAGGCAGCAGAGAATTTCAAGCAAAGCCGCGAATCAAGATGTTCCGGATTAGGCAAAGGATTACCTTTGCCCATGCTTCAGGCCGGTATCTATCACAACCTCCCCGTTTTACGAAAAGTCAGTATCGGTGTTTATCTCGACGATGGCGGACAGGGTATCCTGCTGCCCAACCGTTTTGTACCCAGGGGTTTGAATGTGGGTGATACCCTGCGGGTTTTTGTCTATCACGATGGCGAAGACCGGTTGGTAGCCACCACCGATTCGCCCCGGGGTCAGGCGGGTGATATCGTGCGGCTGCGGGTGGTGGAAGTCACACGGGACGGGGCTTTTCTCGACAATGGCCTGATGAAAGACCTCTTTGTACCCCGCTCACGACAGCTCAGCAGCATGCGCATCCACGGCGAATACCTGGTGAAGCTTTATGTGGACGAGCAAACCGGAAGACTGGCTGCCACACAGAAATTTGAAGCAGAATTGAGTAATGAAGCGCTGACGGTGAAAGAACTCGATGCCGTTCAGTTGGTGGCCTACCGCCGCACCGAAATTGGCTGGCTCTGCATCATCAACAACCGGCATACCGGTGTACTGCATTACAATGAGGTGTACCGGCCGATTGCCGTGGGTGATGCCTTTCTGGGCTTTGTGAAAAAAATTCATGCCCCGCTTGCTGATGCCGGAAAAGGACAATACCGGATTGATGTGGTGGCCGGTGACCGGGGTTATGGCCGGGTGGAAACAGAATCCGACAAGGTGTTGCGACTGCTCCGTTCGCACGGGGGCTTTCTGCCTTACCACGACAAAAGCGCACCTGAAGAAATCTACGGCTTCTTCGAAATGAGCAAGAAGACCTTCAAGATGGCTACAGGAAAATTATTCCGCGAACGCATGATCAGTTTTGCGCCGGAGGGCATCCGGCTTGTAAGCGGAAATGATGCAAAACCGTTGGCCGTTCCTTTGGAAAAACCCAAAAGGCCTCAGTTCAAAATCCCGGGAAGAAAAAGATAGGCCACACTGAAATAAATCAGTAATCCGGTAACATCTACCAACGTGGCCACAAAGGGTGCCGAGCCAACCGCAGGGTCGGCGCCAAGTTTTTTGAGCAGCAGCGGCAGCATACTTCCCGTTAGAGTTCCCCATAACACCACACCCATCAGTGAAGAGCCTACCGTAAGGGCGATGGCCGTGGCATGTTCGCCATAGCTGGTGGGAAAGGCTTTCGACCAGAGGTAAACCCTAAGGAATCCAATGATGCCCAGCACTCCTCCAAGCAAAAGCCCCTGTATTATTTCGCGTCGCATCACCCGCCACCATTTCCGTGTGGTGATTTCGCCGACGGCCATGGCCTGTATGATGAGGGTGGATGCCTGCGATCCGGTATTGCCGCCGCTGGATATGATCAGCGGAACGAAGAGGGCCAGTACCAGCGCCTTCTGGATCTCATCTTCAAAATGCGTCATCACCGATGCGGTGAACATTTCACCTACAAAGAGCACCACCAGCCAGGTAATCCGTTTTTTGAACAGCTTGAGCAGGGGCATGTCGAGGTAGGGCTCGTCGAGTACCTCGGTACCGCCGATCTTCTGCATGTCCTCACTGAACTCTTCGCTGGCCAGCCAGAGCACATCGTCGATGGTGACGATGCCCAGCAGCTTGTTGCTTTTGCTGACTACCGGCAGGGCCACGCGGTTGTTCATCTTGAATGCGGCATTGGCCACTTCCTGATCGTCTTCGGCATTGAGCGTGATGAAGCGCCCGTCCATCAGTTCGTTCACTTTCTTTTCGGGCGAAGCGAGAATGATGTCTTTGATGCGCAGGTCGTCGAGCAGCTCGCCGTTTTCATTGATGACATAAATGACATCGATGGTTTCGCTGCTTTTGGCGAGGCGGCGTATGGTCTGCAGCACCACTTCCACCGTATCGTGCTCATACACATAGATGTAATCGGGCGTCATCAACCGGGCCACGCTTCCTTCAGGATAGCCCAGCAGCGAGAGGGTGATTTTCCGCTCTTCGGGGTTCAGGGCTTTGATGAGCTCGCGCACCACATTGCTGGGCAGCTCGCTGAGGAAAGCCGTGCGGTCGTCGGCCGGAAGTTCATTGAGCAGTTCGGCTGTCTTGAATGCGGGCAGGTTCTTGATGATGCGTTTCTGGGTGGGCAGGTCCAGGATTTTGAATACGCTGGTTGCCCGGTGCAGCGAAAGATGACCGATGATCTGGCATTCGAAATCCTCGTTCTCATCGATCAGCGTGGCCACATCGCTGATATGCTGGTGGTTCAGGAAATCCTGGATGCGCAGCTTGTCGTCGAGTGCGATCAGCTCTTCGAATTGCTGTTGCAGGCTCAGGGTTTCCTCGTTGATGTTCATGATGCTGCGGGAAAACGACTCGTTCCGGACGAATCGGAGTGGTCTAAAATTTCGAAGTGCAAGTTAACTTTTAAAAACCGAAATGCTGTTGGATGCAGGTTTCAGCAGGGAATCCGAAACAGGCTGGCATTCATTTCCTGATAGATCAGCTCATGACACGTGCACCGGAATTTGATTTATTTTCGGGGATGTTCATGAGGAAGCGCTATCTGTGCATAGCCGATGCCGGAAAAAAGGGGAGGGGCGTGTTTACCAACAGCGACATTCCCTCCGGAATGCTGATTGAAACGGCACCGGTGATTGTCATGTCCGCTGCCGACCGGCTACTGCTCGATCAGACGGCCCTGCACGACTATATCTTCGAATGGGGCGACGACGGCAAATCCTGCTGCATGGCCCTGGGCTGGGTGCCTGTTTACAACCACAGTTATGCGAGCAACTGCGAGTATTTCATGGATTTTCCGGAGGCGCTGATCCAGGTGAAAACCATTCGTGCCGTAAACGCAGGGGAGGAGCTGACCATCAATTACAATGGCGACTGGAACGATGCTAAGAAAATCTGGTTCGATGCTGCAGAATAGAAGATCTGTACTCCTTTATAACCTTTCAATCCCAATAGTATGAATCCCTTGGCTAATCTGCATCCGATTGTACTGATCGTATTTCGCTGCGCCGCTGTCTATCTCTTCATCATTCTGGCCCTGCGGATTTTCGGGCGAAAGGAACTGGCCCAGTTATCCATTGCCGATCTGGTTTTCATTCTGCTCATCAGCAATGCCGTACAGAATGCGATGGTGGGTCCCGACAATTCCCTGGCCGGTGGTCTTGCGGCAGCTGGTTCCCTGTTTGTGCTGAATTACGGCTTCAAGTGGTGGATGTACCGGAGCCGCAGGGTGAGCCGGCTGGTTCAGGGAGAACCCCGGCTGCTGGTGTATAAGGGGGTTGTTCAGCAGGCCGGACTGGAGGCTGCCGAAATCACGCCCGATGAACTGGACGCTGCAATTCGCGAGCATGGTGTGGCTTCCGCCTCCCTGGTGGACATCGCCATGCTGGAAGTGGATGGCAGCATCAGTGTGGTATCGAACGATTACCGGCAACGTACGCAACATACGGTAAGCCGGCACGGGCATAAGAAAAGGGGATTCCGTGGGAGGCCGGGCAAGCAGTAGGAAAGGGGATCACGAGATTCACTCAATCAACTGGTTCTTCATGGCGTAGAAGACCAGACCTACGGAGTTCTTTACGCCAAAACGCTCCATCAGCCGGTCTTTGATGGCCTCTACGGTACGGGCGCTGATCTCCATTTTTTTGGCGATTTCCTGGGCGGTGAATTCCATGCAAACAAGCGTCAGCACTTCTTTTTCGCGTTCGCTCACCACAATCTCGTTGTCGAGCGAGGGATTGAACTTCTGTTTGCTGTAATTCTTCTTGATCAGCACTTTGTTTACGAACGGGCTCAGGTAGAAGCCGTTTTTCATGGAATCCATGATGGCCCGTTTGATTTCGGCGGGCTCGGTGCTTTTGAGGAGGTAGCCGGCGGCGCCGCAGTCCATCAGGTGGCCGACAAAGCGCTCGTCCTCGTACATCGTCAGGATGATGACGCGGATGTTGGGGTATTTCTTGGTGATGGCCTTCGTGGTATCGATACCGTCTTTCACCGGCATCTTGAGGTCGCAGAGTACGATATCGGGGCCGGCTTCTTCAATCTTATCGAGCAACTCCTGCCCGTCGCCGGCTTCGAGAACAAATTTGATATTGGTATAGGGCCGCAGGGAAAGGATCACGCCTTTGCGGAAAATCTGATGGTCATCAGCTATGGCGACTTTGATTTCTTCCAAGGGGTAAGTGGTTTTAACAAAAGTACTGAAAAGACCTGCACGAAAGCTTAAAATTCATTCAACTGCTGTGTAAAGAGGCAGGGCTTAGCGGGGGGTTTCCAGGGTGACCTTGTAAAAGGATTTGGAAGCGTCTCTCTCAAAGTAGATGCTGCCCTTCAGCACTTTCACCCGGCTGGTGATGTTTTTGAGACCCAGCCCCTTCGACTCGTGGCTGAGTTGTTCGAAGTCGGCTTGCTCAATGCCCTTGCCGTCGTGATGGATGCGCAGGTAATTATGGGTGGCATTCGAGTTCTGGGTGAGGTGGATGAAGCTGGCATTGCTGTGTTTGAGCACATTGTTCACCAGTTCCTGGACAATCCGGTACACCAGCAGTTCCTGCTCGGGGTTGAGTCGGGTGCGGTAGTCGTGAAAGCGAACCGTGGCGCTGATTACCCCGCTGCCGTTGATTTTCTGGAACAGGTCGCTGATGGCGCTCTCGAGCCCAAAGTTCTTGAGGGTGGGCGGCATCATGCTGTGGCTGATGTTGCGGATCAGTTGTATGGCCTCGTCGATGGTTTGTTTGGCGCTGAAGATGGCCTGCACCTGCTGTGCGGGTTCCAGCTCAATCATGTTCTCGTTGAGGTAGAGGCGGGCGGTCGCCAGCTGGGGGCCCACATCGTCGTGCAGGTCGGCGGCAATACGGTTCCGTTCCTCTTCCTGGAACTTGATGGAGGCATCAAGCAGCACAGCCTGCCTTTCATCTTCCAGGGTTTTGAGTTCGGCATTGAATTTGTTCACCCTGCGCTGGTGGAAAATGACAAAGAACACGATGCCCAGCGAAAGGCTGACCATGGCCAGGGTCCCAAACAGTAGAATATAGCTGAGCCCAGTACCAAAGTTGCCGGTTGCCTGTAAGAAAATCATGGGTTAGGGTTGATGGATTAACGGGTTGCGGGATGGGTTGTTTATAAAGCCCAGATCCAGATCTACTGCAATGGAATTTGTCTTCCGGGTTTCTTTTTTCGTAAAAACATGCACCAGCACGGCAATGGCAAACAGCAGGTCTTTGAGAATGGAGAAGAAGCTATAGATAATGGAGTAGTATTGAATAAATATGGGGTCCAATCCCAATGAACCCAGGTAAATGAAAAGCAAAACATTCCCTGAAAAATAGATCAGAAAAGCCACTGAAATCCAGAATGAAGAATTATAGTAGATGGGTTCATTAAGGCAATACTGCATTTTTTTGAAAAAATCGTACACGATGACCACAATGAAAAAAAGGCATTCGATAGCCAGCAGGTAACGCAGGTAAACCGGAAATTTTTGGACGGGAATTTTTGTAAAAACGTAGAAACAAAGGCCCCAGAAAAGAAGATTGGCCGTTAAGATCAGCAGATTGCTGATTCGGGTTTTCAGCATCAGGGCATAATAAATGGAAATCAAAGAGAATTCTAAAATAAGTACAACCCTTAGTAAAGTAAGATAGGCTTGATCATAGTGTAAAGTGTAAAAAAGTAATACGGTCAGGGCGATGCCAAGAGCGATTACGCAAGAATAAACAAAAAATACCTTAAATTCCATTGTCCTGATTTTTTTAATAAAAACCAGCATCAGAATGAAAGGTATTACCTCGGCTACG
>CAZZLI010000135.1:0-6691 GCA_964655055.1 uncultured Ferruginibacter sp. | reverse complement strand
CCGCAGGATTCTGGGATACCCATTACCCGAACGCGCTGATGAACTTTGGCGCCCGCCTGCTCAACCGCTGCATCGGCTGGCTCGGACCGCGGAAAGCCGTTGTACTTTCGCCCTTCATAAATATTGAAGCTTACTGAGCCCTATGGATGTGTCCGTCATCATAATTAATTACAAAAGCTGCGCACTGGTGATGCAATGTATCGAAAGCATCGTTCGCGAAACCGATGCCGGCACCTATGAGATCATTGTGATCGACAACGATTCGCAAGATGGCGCACGCGAAAAAATCAGCGCCGTATTTCCGGCAGTACGCTGGATCGATATGGGTTACAATGCCGGTTTCTCCCGTGCCAACAATGCCGGCATGCGGATCGCCGGAGGCCGGTATCATCTTATCCTCAATGCTGACACCATCATCACCGACAGGGCGATCACCAAAAGTATCGCCTTGCTGAAAAATTATCCGGACGCCATAGGGTGCGGTGTGCAATTGCTCAATACCGACGGCACCACACAGATCAGTGGCGCGCATTTCGTCACCGGAGGTCTCAACACCCTGCTGCCCCTTCCCTATCTGGGCCGGCTTGTGCGTTATCTGGGCTATCGATTCAAAGCACGGGTACCCAGCATACAGGAAGTGAAGGATTCGCAGGAAGTGGACTGGGTAGTGGGGGCCTATATGCTGATTGACAGCGAAGCTGCGGGCCGTGCCGGACTTTTTGACGAAGACTTTTTCATGTATGCCGAAGAAATAGAGTGGTGCGCAAGACTCAGGCGGCAGGGCAAACTGGTGCTATTCTCAGAACCCCGGGTGGTCCATATCGGCGGAGGCACCAGCAGCGATTATTACGATACCGAGGTCAGCGAAAACGGCAAGAACCTTTGGAACCGGAAAGGCCGTCAGGTGATGGTTTCCAATATGCTGCGGATACGAAAGCAGTTCGGAATTTTCTGGTTCCTGCTGATCCTGACCGCTTATCTCTTCACCATACCTTTATTCGCCGGGGGGCTGCTGCTGGAAAAATTGACCGGAGGCAGCCGTTACAAATACCGCTGGAAAGATGTGAAAGGCTACGCAGCCAACATGCTGGTGCTGCTCCGCTACGCGCCCCGGATGCTGCTCAATAAACCCTACTTTTACAAAGTAGCCTGACTGCAATATGGAACTCTCTGTTATCATCATCAATTACAATACATTCAGGCTTACCTCCAACTGTATCCGCTCGCTCCGTGATAAACTTACCGGAGTGGAATACGAAATCATTTTGATCGACAATGCTTCCTCCGAATGCGATCCGGATGATTTCCTGAAAGAATTTCCCTTCATAAGGCTCATCAAAAGCAAGGAAAATACCGGCTTTACCGGCGGCAACAACCTGGGAGTTGCAGCAGCAAAGGGAACCTACCTGCTGCTGCTGAACAGCGATACCGAACTCATCAACAACGCTCCGAAAATCTGCATCGACTACCTCAAAGTCCATCCTGAAGTAGGTATGGTCACCTGCCAGCTTCTTTACCCCGATGGCCGCATACAGCACAATTGCAGGAAATTTAGAACCATCGGCTGGGAATTGCAGGAGGTGTTCCCGCTCTACAAACTGCTTCCGAAAGAAAAGAGAGAGGCATTGATGCTGCATCATTATTTCGATCACCAACGCGCTGTGGAATGCGACTGGGTCTGGGGCGCGTTCATGTTATTCCCGGCATCCATTGTTCCCAAACTACCGAAGCAGAAACTGTCCGACGACTTTTTCATGTACTGTGAAGATGTGCTCTGGTGCTGGGACTTCAAACAACTGGGACACAAGATCATGTTCCTTCCCGAAGCAAAGGTGATCCATGTGCATAAGGGCAGTGTGAGCAAAGACAAATGGATACAAATCCGCACCACATCCATTAAGAACCATGCGCAGTTCATGAAGAAATTCTATCCCGACTGGCGCTGGTATATTTTTTCGGCCATCTATCACACCAAGCAATACACCGCGCTTTGGCTGGGAAAACTCGTCCGCAAGTAGCAGTCAGGTGCATAAACGCTCCTATTTTCCAGAATCCGGCATTTCCTCCAAAATTCGGATAACATAGACACATCCTTACTCTATAAACAGATGTATTCCAATACTTTCCGTTTTGGCATAGTATGGGTATTATTATAAGTGAAGCCGCAAACTAAAAGCAGGGGATTCAAAACCAAAACAGCTTAAAAGATATTACAGGGTTTTTTTCAGTGTTCGTTCAAACAAAAAAAGCCGTTAAACTGATACCGGATCTTCAGTTCAACGGCTTTCTTGTTTATTGTACTTTCCAATGCTTTCAGTCCGCTATGTTCCTATCAAGCTTCGATTTTGCTGGCGGGTAATTTGTCTGAATCAGGATTCGCAGGATTTGATGATTACAGGATTACGCAATGTTTGTCTGGCGCAGGTCTCCGGACCTGTGCCGCGGCGTTACTCTTTCTACAAATTCCCAGATGGGTCAGCCCCGAGGCGACCCGCCGTCTTAAGGGACGGGGGGTTGTTTGAATCAGGATTCTCAGGATTTGAGGATTATAGTATTACGCAATGTTTGTCTGGCGCAGGTCTCCGGACCTGTGCCGCGGCGTCACTCTTTCTACAAATTCCCAGACGGGTCTGCCCCGATGCGACCTGCCGTCTTAAGGGACCCGGGGTTTTCTGAATCAGGATTCGGAGGATTTGAGGATTATAGAATTACGAATCGCTTGTCAGGCGCAGACTTTTTCGCAAAGGCCAAGGCAGAGACCATCCATAGCCATAGAATAATCACAATTTCCAAAAACGGGCATTGCATCCATTTTCAGGAACAAAATAATTTTTGCAGAATATTTACTGAAATGCTTTTGAGCAATTTGTGTTTTGGCACGGTATGGGATTTATAGTTATTGAAGCCGCAAATTGAAAATACCGGCTCCCAACCAAAACAGCTTATAAAAGATATTACAGGGTTTTTTCAGTGTTCGTTCAACAAACAAAGCCGTTAAACTGATACCGGATCTTCAGTTCAACGGCTTTCTTGTTTCCGGTAATTGAGGACGACCATCAATCAGCTATCAGGTTGATGGGCAAAATGATTTCCCAACGGCCCGTGGCTTGCGGATTGCGAAGGTCGGTATCAAGCAGACGGCTATAGCGCAATCCGATACTGAAGGGCAAAGCATTCCACAATTTCCCGTCGGCATACAATTCCCCACCAACACTCCGATTCACGATGTCTGTGAGCAATCCGCGGATTCTTGCGCGCGCAACTGTGTAATCGAAAAAGGCGGCACTGCGCAATCGTTGAATGAAAAAAATGTTTCCGATTCCCGCATCGGGATAAAAAAGCGGGAAATGGTAATCGGCACCCCATTTCATCATCTGCCGGGTACTCAAACCCTGATAACCCCTCGAGTAAGGAAAATTATTGCTGAACAAGTCGGGGAGCGTGTCGCGTTTTTGAAGGGCTGCACGCAATACCACGTTGTGGTTTACCGAAAAACCCGGCCAGTACATGGCGGCATTGGCCACCAGCTTGCGGCTGTCCTGAAATGTGTACGACTCCCGATAACTGAGCGACAACGACTGGGCATACCGCGGCAGGATATGCTGCCTGGCCTGACGGGATACATTGCTGAACGAAAGATTCCAGGAACTGTAATGCAGCGCCTTGTTGGAAAATACATCCTTACCGATACCGATATAGGGCACCTGCTCGATGAAATAGTCGGCCGAGGCCCGCAGGTATTTGAACGTGCGCCCACCGATGAATGACAACGGCAGGCTCAGGCCTCCGTAAACGCGTGCCGAGTTGAAGCTGATACCCGCCCCCACCGCCGTATCCACATAACGGTTCACACTGTACGAAACACCGGAACGCAATACCGGATACCAGCCGCCCCATGCGAAATCATAACCGAACGTATTGCTACCCTCGTTTCGGTTATAGGACAGGGTGAGCGTATTGGTAAAAGTGCTTAGGATATTGTCGCCATAAATTCGGTAGCCCCATTCCGGATCTTCGCTGAAAGGCCGGGCGCTGTGGAAGTTGAACAGACGGAAGTTTTTGGGTACCCGTGTCACCGGCTGTGGATCGACGCTCGTGCCATAAAGTGAACCGGCGCCGATTAACCGGGTAGTATCGGATGTTCCGATCATATCGGGCGTGTTGTTGGTGAACCTGAATTCACCTTCAGAAGACGGCCGGTCCGCACAGGAAAAAAGCCGATGGCCCGAAGCAGTGAACACAGAGGCTACCAACCGCCCTTTGCCATCCACGGTGGGATGGTAGATGCCGGCAGGGGCAGCCTTGACGTGCTGTATAAATCCGGTTGAACAACTGACCCTGTACACCTGGTCAGTGGCCTGCTGCCCCTCAGCGCCCATCATCGAAAAATAGACAGCATCACCCGACACATAAGGATAGCCGAGTACCCGGTAAGTGAAGGGCGTGAGGTTCTTTGATTCACCCGTTCGCAAATGAATATGCAGCAGCGCCATGGTGCCGTCGGGTTGGCGAACGGCCGTTACCACAGCAGAGTCGTTGAGGTATTTGGTTTGAGTAAAAAAATAATTCTCCGGGTTGGGGAGGTCGGCTATCAGTGAGCCGTCGGATGTATTCAGCCGGTGCAGGTTGCTGCTGCCGTCGGCCGATACATGCACCGCAACCACTTCGGTTCCGGCGGCATTGATGTCGGGTGAAAAATAGCGGGAACGAAAACTCAGTGACCGTTGCTTTCCTGTGTGCACATCAAGCAGACGGAGCTCACTGTAATTCCGGTTGAGCCAGCGCGGGTCGGAGCGGTACGCCGCATATACGATAAGCCCGTTGCGGTAGCTGAAATAATCATCCAGCACATAATCCTTCACCCTGATCCTTTTCTCCTTTCCATTGGCGAGTAGATAGAAGGAATTGATTTCGCGGTACGATTGACGGGTAACCACCAGGGTATCAGGTTCAGCAAACTGCGGATAAAGGTAATCGACCACGTTGTGGCGCTGCGCCGCAGTGATGAACGAGAGGGTATCGCCTTTCGGCTTCTGGGTGTTTTGCCGGAAAGCAGCCAACGCATCGCGGGTGAACTGCGCATAGGTTTTCCCCGAATGCCGTTCAACCGCTTTGTTGAACGGATAGAAAAAACCCCGGAACCGCGTAGCATCCTGTGTCACCTTCCGCCAGAAATCACTGCCGTATTTTTCATAGCCATAAGCCACTACCGTATAGCCCAGCGTATAATGGTCGGGGGTATAATCGCGCAACGAGCCGCTGCGCAATTTCATCCAGGAATAATTTTTATCCTCGTGCCAAAAAGCCTTCCAACCGTTGAAAAAAGAGGGCATCCTTCCCCTGCCCTGCCGGCTAACCAGCGTTTCCTGGAATGTGGCATCACCCTCGAAGAAATAATCGGGTACGGACATTCCGTTGGCCAGCAGCTGTCCTTCCTCGCCCAATAAGAAAGAGAAGACCTTGGTAATGCCGTTATTGAAATTGCTGAACTGCTGCATGTGCCGGTCTTCGTGGATGACCAGGTTATCGTCCCACCGGATGCTGCCGGTGCTGAAATTGTTCTGACCCGGCGTCATGTAGAACTCGCTCATGATGGGCGCCATACGTACATAGGCATTGGGCACGGTAGTGCGGTTGAGCAGCAATACATTCCACTTGTGCGATTTGCCACCGATGGTCAGCGCAGTCGTACTGTCTAGCCTTGAAATGATGGCCCTGATCCGCTGGGCCTGGCTATCGAGCCCTTCCGGAAAAATGACGCGGGTATCGGGCGAGTTGATCTGGCGCCAGCGCATGCCCGGGGGATGGCCTCCGAATTCCTGGGCAAGTATTATTAATGGATTGAAAATAATAAAAAGCACCAGCCACAGGAGTAAAACCTGCCGGAACAGAAGCTTGTATCTTGTGCTGATGACGGGAAAGGTCATACCGCAAATAGGTACTAGAGGATTTCCACTTTCTCCATAACATCGCCGGCGCGGATATCGTCGATCACATCAATGCCCTCAATCACTTTCCCGAAACAGGTATGCACACCGTCGAGATGCTTGGTGTTTTCGCGGTTGTGGCAGATGAAAAACTGCGATCCGCCGGTATTTGGACCGCGATGGGCCATGGACAACACGCCGCGGTCGTGGTATTGCTTTTCGGCTCTGGTTTCACAATTGATGCTATATCCCGGTCCGCCGGCGCCGGTACCATCGGGACATCCGCCCTGGATCATGAAGTTGGGGATCACCCGGTGAAAACTGAGACCGTTGTAAAAACCCTCCTGAACCAGTTTCTTGAAATTTCCTGCAGCGATAGGCGTGGCTTCATCGTAAAGTTCGAGGGTGATCAGACCCTTGTTGGTGTGCATGGCCACCCGGGTGGCAGGAGTTGCGGTCATGGTGAATTGCTTTTGGCAAATATACTCATTTGTACCCCTCGGGTTTTCATCAGTGAGCGAGCGAATGGGCAGGGAAATAAATTCACCGGCTGCATTTACCAACTGCCCAAATAATTTTATTTTCACAGCGGAATTCGGGATGTAGCGCAGCCCGGTAGCGCACTACGTTCGGGACGTAGGGGCCGCTGGTTCGAATCCAGTCATCCCGACATGACTTCCAAAAGGGCAATCTTTTAACAGATTGTCATTTTTATTTCCCTCCAAAACCCTTGCCTGTTCTGCGATTGCTGCGAGGATGGTATT
>CAZZLI010000134.1:0-6727 GCA_964655055.1 uncultured Ferruginibacter sp. | reverse complement strand
CCAAAAATTCCGATATTAGCATCGTTTTTATTCCTTCGGATTGGGTGAACGATAGGACAAGACTATGACGCAACCTTTTTTTCTTTTTCTTTTTTGCACCGGATTGATCGGACTGCTGGCAGCATCAATTCTTTTCTGGATAAACAAAGGGCATCCTCTGGCTTCACGAATGCTGGCAGGCGTATTGACTGCCCTGTCGGTTGTACTGATCGGGAATTCACTGTATGTAACCCGTTTTTATATCGCTTATCCCCATCTGTACCGTCTTTTCTCAGCCGCTTCCTTTTGTATCGGGCCGCTTTCTTTCCTGTATGTGCGCACGCTGATAAATCCTTCCCGCTCATTGGGTAAATCGGATCTTCTTTTTTTTGCTCCCGCCCTGCTTTATCAGTTGCATCGCCTGCCTTTCCTGATTCAGGATACGGAACAAAAGCGGGCCATTGTCAGTCAGGCTTTGATTGAAACCAGGAATATAGCCGGTGAACCGGAAGGCTGGTTGCCCGTGGGCTGGGCCGCCTTGTTTCGACTGCTGGTTGGTCTTGCTTTCATTGGTGTACAATGCAGGTTGCTCATCAGGTGGAAGCGGCAACTGGATTCCGACCAGGCACTTTTTGCCTTGCAGGCCCCGGTATTCCGCTGGCTCAACTGGTACACGCTCGTGATGCTGTTTTCGTATGCGCTGGTGCTTGCGGAAACCCTGATGCAGGTGTTGGGCAATACCTCGCTTGGGGTGCCCATCGTATCAACCATCGGGTTGAATGTCATTTTCATTTCCGTATATCTTTTTGCACGACCCGAAATTCTCTACGGCACGCCCCACCGCCAGCAATTTACCAAGGCTGACCCTCAGGAGACTGATATTGTCGGATCGGTATCCGAAGTTGTCCAGAGCGAAGCCAAAAGAATATCCCTTAGTTCCGAAGAATTGAGAACATACCGCAATCTAATTGAGAAGCATCTCTCCGGAAAAAAGCCTTTTTGTGCTACGGGGTATAGTATCCGCGATTTGTCCAAGGAAGTCAATATCCCCATGTACCAGGTTTCTGCATTCATCAATCAGGAATACGGAAAGAGTTTTTCTGAATGGATCAACGACCACCGCTTCAGCTATCTGCAGCACTTGCAGCAGGAAAACGGAGATTTTCACCGGTACACCCTGGAGGCGTTGGGAAAGTTGGCAGGCTTCAATTCACGCACTTCGTTCATTGCAGCCATAAAAAAAAGGACGGGGAAAACCCCGTCCGAATATTTTCTCCGGAACAATGCCGGAGTAGAATGATTTCATTATATCAAAACTGTCCGCGTCAAAACGCGTACTGGAACATCCACATGAAGGTTACGCCCTGGTTGTTGCGCAATCCGACGTATTCGGTGGATTTCCGTGTGAACTCCACTCCCGTGGAAATGGTCTTGTTGATATCCCAGATCAGATTGCCGAACCAGGTGCTGTTTTTAAGGATGCCGAATCCCATCAGGTCCTCGCGGTTACACGCATCCTGTCCGTAACCCACCCGGCTCTGCAGGTTCTTTTTCCAGAAATACACCGCCTCGGCCCAGAAGCCCTGGCTTCTGATTTCTTTGTCCATCGGCCCCTTGGTGGTTTGCAAAATGGCTCCCATATAGTTGCCCAGGGCCTGGCCTGTGTACACTTCACCCTGTATGCCGAATTTTTTTCCGAGCCGGAAAGCGTATTCGCCGCAGAGTCCGGATACCACGGGTTCGTTGATGCGTGCATTGACAATCACCCCGCCCAATGTATCGTTTTTGAATACACGATAACTGCCCCGCACGCCCGAAACCCCCAACTCGACATTGCTGTAAGGCACCCAGGCGTTCGCGTCTTTACCCGCTTCGAACTTTACTGCCCATTCCAGATTGGGAATGCCCCTGTTTTCGGAGTTGTTGCGCAGGTCTTTGGAGAAGTACGTGGTTACCGGCTGCGATCCGGCAAGGGTGAGGCTGAGCTGGCTGTTCTTGCCGGTTTCAATGTAGCGGGTGGCTCTGAACTGTCCACGGGAACTATTGCCCGCGCATCCTGAGGTGGCCAGGGCGAAGTACCCGTCAATCATATTCGGAATCCTTTCGGCGAATACATCCACCTGCTGCCCGATGGCGAAGCGCCATTTGTCGTTTTTCATGTCGGCATACAGCAAAGCGGGCAAGAGGCCATACGCAGGGTCGGACACATCCCGTACAACATAGAATACCATTTTGGCTCCCAGCTTGAAGCTGCCCAGCCTGGGACCATCGGCAGCCATATAGAGTGTGCTCGCCCGTGCATTCAGGTCGAATGTGCCCTCCACGCCGGTAGCGTCTTTGGGTAACAGGAAAAAGGCCGTTCCGGTGCCCGGTGCCGACCTGCGGTTGGAAAGCAGCATAGTGGTTTTCAGGTTGGCCCCGAAAAAAACATTAACAGCGCTGTCGGCCAGGCTCAGTACGGGCTTGGGTTGCTGGGCAAAGCCCGGCAGGTAAAGAAGGGTGAGCAGGCTGCAGATGATCATGCAGCCTGCCTTACCCGATAGTGACTTCTTCATTGGAATGATTTTCGGATTGTCTTGTTTGCAATCGTCCGTTTAGTCCTGGCTTGCGCTTTGCACCAGGTTGGCCAGCACTTTTTGCTGATTGGCGCTCAAGGGCATCTTAGGTCCGGTTTCGTGGTGGTGATGGTGCTCGTCCATGGTCACTTTCGCAGTAGGCGCACCATTTCCGGTGAGTTTGAATACCGATTTTCCTTCCTTGATGGTTTCCATCACTTTGATGTCGCCGATGGCTTTCGCATCAACTTTCAGCGGGTTTTTGTCGAGAATGACCAGGTCGGCCAGTTTTCCGGTCTTCAGGGTACCCTTGTTGTTTTCTTCTTTGATCTGATAGGCGGCCCATGCGGTAACACCTTTGAGCGCCAGATAGGGCGATATCCGCTGGTCGGGGCCAATCACCTTTCCGGTGTTTGTCATGCGGTTAACCGAGGAGGCGATCAGTGGCATGATGGCGGGTGACATGATCGGCGCATCGTGCGAGAGGGTGAAGGGTACGCCGGCTTTCAGCATGGACTGTTGTGCCATACCTAAAGCTGTGCGCTCGGGGCCCCACATTGTTTCGATTTCGTCGCCCTGAATAACCAGACCTGCGGAAAGGAAGGAGGGAATACCCCCTACGGTCTTCATCCGGGCAATCTGGTCGGGGCGGGCATAACCACAGTGTACGAATACCGGACGGTGGTCGCTCATGCCGTGCTTTTTGACAGCGGCTTCAATGGCGCGCAGGGCCTGTTCAACAGCCTCGTCACCCATCACATGCATGTTGATCTGCAGGTTCGTGGTCCAGTATTTGTCGAAGAAAGAGAAAATCAGCGAGTCGGGAATCTGTCCGTATCCCTTGAAGGTTTTATCGCGGCCGGGAGGCGGTGTGGCGAAGGGCTTCGACATCCATGCCAGCGCGGGGTTTCCGTCGAGCCAGAACTTGACGCCTCCGAGACGCACGCGGTTGATGTAACGCTTGTCGAGGTCTACCCGGCTGCTCAATAATTTCTGGGAGTTGGAAGATTTGGTGGGGGCATAGGCTTCGCTTACGCCGTAGGCGGCATTTACCACATCTTCTGTGCTCGATTCCTTGGCAAACACTACGAGATCGATGGGCAGCAGCTTCTTGTCGATGGCGTTTTCCACGATGGAGATGTCATCGGCACCAAGACCGAGTCCGCATTCCATGGCAGTGGTCTGTCCGTGACTGGCCCAAACCTTGCTGGCTTCGGTGATTACTTTGGCGGCAGCTTCCGCATTGAAAGGCGGCCTGCGGTTGCGCACTTCGATCAGCGCTGTTTCTTCCATCGGTCCCGAAGGCATCTTGCTTCCCTTCTCCCTCAGGTATTCACCGCCATCGGGGTCGGGTGTGCTTTCGTTGATGTTCAGCAGTTTCATCAGCGCGTGGTTCATGGAACCGCCGTGGCCCGAAGAGTGCACAATCAGAACCGGACGGTCTTTAGAAACCTGGTCCAGTTCGTCGGCGGTGGGGTGGCGTTTTTCGAGCATCTTCATGTGTGCATAACCCATACCTACGATCCAGCCGTCGCCGGGCACCTGCGATACATGGGCCTGCATGCGTTTGATGAGTTCGGGAATGTCTTTCACGCCGGTCAGCGATTGGTCCATAAAGTTCTTGCCGAAATACACCATGTGGCCGTGGGAATCTATAAAACCGGGAAGGAGGGTCTTGCCGGCCAGGTCAACCTGGTTAGCGGATGAACCGGCCTCTTTCAAGGCAGTGGCCTTGTCGCCCACAAAAACGATTTTTCCGCCTTTTTCAACGAGCGCTTCCACATACGTGGCCGAATCCCCCTCCATGGTGATGATATCGCCGTTGAAATAAACGGTGGTGGTGTTTGACGTGGAATCAGAACCCGCTGCCGGATTGTTGCTCTCCTGTTTTGAGTTGTTACAGGAGAATAAGCCCGCCAGCAATAGCGCAGCCAGGATTTTTTTCATAATGCAGTTTTTTGGTGAAGTGATGGTAAATGGTGAAGTGATGGTAAGTGATATTGACAAAAGTCATAACTCTGGTCGGGTTATTTCAATCTTCTTTGTTCAGTTTGAGCAAAATTGAACTGAAACAAGAGGTATTTTTCAACAGAATTCACATATGAAGCCGGAATATTGCCTTTTAGTCACATAAATATGGCAACGTGGCAGCGATTTGTATCGATGGAACCCCATTTGTTTAATGAGAAAAACACTGGTTTTCAGGGATCAGGTATCGGTAAAATCCTGGCAAAAACGATCCGGGATAACAAAAAAAACCCAGACCGGGCCAGCTTGAGGGATTGTCCATCCTGGGCCCCTTTTGATAGCACCGCCGCAGGTCAGGAATTTTCAGAGGGCAAAGGGGGGCACATTTTTCATTCCGCCCTTGGTTCAACCGGCCCACGCGGCAATACTAAACATATTATTATGACGTTTGAAATAAGTTTTGACGTAATTTGCCTCGCCTTATGCATCTTGATTTCAGGAAGTTGTTCTTCGCAAAATCGGCCAGGTTGCTTTCAGTAGCCGGGCTCCTGTGCATTTTTACCCTCTATCTTTTCCTCTCATTGTCTGTCCGGGGTATGGGCAACCCGGGACTTTGCTTGCAGTTATCGGCAAATGAAGCTAGTTCCGGCTCAGCCGGCCATTTCTCTTTCTGTAAATCTGGTCCTTCCTTACCTGTTCTTCCTGAAGCACTGGAAACGGAAGAGACCGAAACCCTGGACAATGAGGATTTTTCCCGGGATCCGGTCACATTTCACCAGGCCGACCTTGCCCTCAGCCGGCAGGCTTTCTGCCGGAGTTTACGGGTGCGCTTCGTTCAATTGACTTCCTCGGTACTCCAACACCCCCGCGTACCTTTTTTCATTCTCCATCATTCCTGGAAATCATTTCCTGCCTGATTTTTCCCTGCAGAACGAATAATCGTTCGCTTTAAGCAGCGGGCTTTTGCCCCGGTTATCCGATTTATTTTTCGCCATCTCCTTCGATGGCAACCATCTGTTATCATCAAACCAACATACACATGAACAGGTTTTCGCTGCCGGCGCTGCTGGTTACCGCAGTCTTGATTTTTTCCTGCAACCATCAGAAAGAAGAGGAGGAGTCCGGTATTTTCACAGTAACAAGTCCCCTGCAAAAAGATACTGTACTCTATCAGGAATATGTGGCACAGATCCGATCGTCCAGCCATATCGAACTGCGCTCACAGGAAAAGGGCTATCTCGACAAGATTTTTGTGGATGAGGGGCAGTTTGTCCGGAAGGGACAGATGATGTTCCAGATTATGCCGGCCCTCTATCAGGCGGAAGTGGAAAAGGCAAGGGCGGAAATGAATTTCGCACAGATCGAGTACAACAATACCAAGAGCCTTTCCGACAAGAATGTGGTTTCGCCCAACGAACTGGCGCTGGCCAAGGCCAAGCTCAGTAAGGCCCAGGCGGAATTGTCGCTTGCGCAGACCCATTTGCAATTCACACAGATCAGGGCGCCCTTCGACGGCTATATGGACCGCTTCCAGAAAAGGCTCGGCAGCCTGATTGATGAGGGAGAACTGCTCACAACACTTTCCGACAATAGCCGCATGTGGGTGTACTTCAACGTGCCCGAGGCCGAATACCTGGATTATATGCATAAGGGTAAGCCCGACAGCACACGACAGGTCTTGTTGCGTATGGCAAACAAGGAACTCTTTGAACTTCCGGGCAGGGTGGAAACAATTGAAGCCGATTTCAACAACGAAACCGGCAATATCGCTTTCCGCGCCACATTCCCCAACCCCAGCGGATTGCTGCGCCACGGTGAAACCGGCAACATATTGATGCCGGTCAATCTGAAAGGGGCCGTCATCATTCCACAAAAAGCCACTTTCGATGTGCTGGACCGCAAGTATGTATATGTCGTCGATGAAAAAGGTATGCTCAATACCCGCCCGATTACCGTGTCCAGGGAACTGCCCCATCTCTATATCGTTGCATCCGGCATCGGCCCTGCCGATAAGATTCTGGCTGAAGGACTGGGCAAGGTATCGAACAACCAGAAAATCAAATTCACGTTCGTTCCCTTTGACAAGGAGATGCAGGACCTGAACAACCTGCATGCCGAATAAGGCCGTATAAAAAATCAAAAACTAATGTTTACCAAGTTTATAAAACGCCCGGTGCTGGCGATCGCCTTGTCGGTGGCGATTGTTTTTCTCGGACTGCTGGCTA
>CAZZLI010000133.1:0-6839 GCA_964655055.1 uncultured Ferruginibacter sp. | reverse complement strand
AGGTAGTGAAGAGCGCCCGCGTGATGAAGAAAAGCGTGGCGGTATTGACTCCTTACATTGAACAGGAGAAGTCCGACCGGATGCAGGCCCGGAAACTGGAAGGCCTGGCTGAGACGGAGTCAGCCGGTGCGGCAAAAATATTGCTGGCCACCGTAAAGGGCGATGTGCATGATATCGGAAAAAACATTGTAGGCGTGGTCTTAGGTTGCAACGGCTACACCATCCGCGACCTGGGCGTTATGGTTCCTGCTGATAAGATACTCGATGAGGCGGAGGCCTTTGGTGCCGATATCATCGGACTCAGCGGTCTGATCACCCCTTCGCTCGACGAGATGGTGCATGTAGCGGAAGAGATGACGCGCCGCGGCATGAAACAGCCCCTGCTGATCGGAGGAGCCACCACTTCGCGCATGCATACGGCTGTGAAAATAGCTCCCCGTTATGGCCATGGCGTCATCCATGTAACCGATGCTTCACGCAGCGTGACCGTTGCTGGAAGCCTGTTGCAGGAAAAGCAGCGCGACAGTTTCCTGGTCAAATTGCAGGAGGAGTATGGAAAGCTCCGGCAGGATTTCCAAGACAAGAAAACAGTGAAGCAATTGCTGCCCTATGCTCAGGCAAAAGAGCGGGGTATGGCTCCGGACTGGGCTGCTTACAAACCCACTGTACCCAAATTTTTGGGATCGAAACCGATCGGGCCCATTGCTTTGGAAACCCTTCGCGATTATATTGACTGGCAACCGTTTTTCATTGCCTGGGAGATGCATGGCAAATTCCCGGCCCTGCTGAATGATCCGGTCATCGGTTTTGCCGCACAAAAACTTTTTGATGACGCCAATCTGCTGCTCGATAAAATCATTGCGGAACGATGGCTGGAACCCAAGGCAACAATCGGTTTCCGTCCTGCAAATCGTACCGGTAGTGACACAGTGACGTTGTATGATGAGGCAGGAGCGCCTGCTATGCGGCTCGAGTTTCTCCGGCAGCAACTCAGCAAGGCCGCCGGACAACCTAATTTGTCGCTGGCCGATTTCATCGCTCCTTCCGAAACTGGTTTGCGCGACTATATGGGTGCGTTTGCCGTTACGATTTCCGGTATCGAAACTCATGTGAAACGATTTGAAGCGGCACATGACGATTACAATAAGATCATGTTACAAGCCCTGGCCGACCGGCTGGCGGAGGCCTTGGCTGAATGGCTGCACCAGCAGGTGCGGGCCAATTATTGGGGCTATGCACCCCATGAAGCGCTTTCCGGTGAAGCGCTAATCCGGGAACAGTATGTGGGTATTCGTCCGGCTCCTGGTTATCCGGCCTGTCCCGACCACACGGAAAAATATAAACTGTTTGAATGGCTGGGTGGAGAAAAGACAACAGGCATCAGCCTGACCGAATCGCTGGCCATGTATCCCGCGAGCAGTGTCTGCGGTTGGTATTTCGCGCATCCGGATAGCAAATATTTCGGTCTGGGGAAAATCGACTACGACCAGCTCGACGACTACGCCGCAAGAAAGGGATTGGACCGCGAAACGGCGGTAAAATGGCTACGGCCGGTATTGGAATAGCGGGGTACAGTAAAATTATTTTTCGATTTATTCATCGGTCAGCGCCAATCCGCTATCTTGAGTAGCGGATTTTTAATTATTCAACTCTATGCGCATCATCTCCTATAATGTCAACGGCATTCGGGCCGCCATGAAAAAAGGGTTTTCCGAATGGCTGGCTTCCAATCCTGCCGATATCATTTGCCTGCAGGAAACCAAGGCCCGATTGGAAGATATTGACGTTGCTCCCATAGAAGCGGCCGGATACCGTCATTACTGGTTTAGTGCAGGTAAAAAGGGGTACAGCGGTGTGGCTATATTGACCCGCATTGAGCCCGATAACATCGAATACGGAAACGGGCATGGTCCTTCTGACGAGGAGGGTCGGGTTATCCGTGCCGATATCGGGGGCATCCATATAATCAATGCCTATTTCCCAAGCGGAACCAGTGGCGAGGAGCGGCAGGATTTCAAGTACAAGTGGCTGGATGAGTTCTTTCCCTGGTTGGAAAAGATGAAGACCAAAAATCCCAAACTGCTGCTCTGTGGCGATTATAACATCGCGCACCGTGAAATCGATATCCACGACCCCAAGGGCAACAAGAATACGACGGGATTTCTGCCGGCCGAGCGGGAATGGATGACCAAACTGCTGGATTCGGGATGGACCGACACGTTCCGGCATCTGCATCCGGACGAGGCACACCGCTACAGTTGGTGGAGCCAGCGATTTCCCAGTGTGCGGCTGAACAACAAGGGATGGCGCATCGATTATATTCTGGTCACATCCCCGCTCACCAAACAGATCTCGCGGTCTGATATCTATCCGGACGTGAAGCACAGCGACCACTGTCCCGTTTTTTTGGAACTGAAGAAATGAGGGCGCTTTAATTTGTCACGTATGCTTCTTTACAATGTAACTGTAAAGGTCAATTCCGAAATCGGCCACGACTGGCTTTGCTGGCTGCAGCAGGAGCATGTGCCTGAAGTACTGGCCACCGGTTGTTTCCGAAAGGCAACTATTTGCCGCTTGCTGGAGGTTGACGACTCCGAGGGGCCTACCTTTTCAATACAGTATCAGGCCGATACGCGTGAGGATTACGACCGGTATATCGGCGAGCATGCATCCCTGATGCGGCAAAAATCGTTCGACCGCTGGGGCGACCGCTTTATCGCGTTCCGGAGCCTGCTTCAAGTTATCAACTGACTGTGAAAAACATTTTCAGATTCATTTTTGGCGGGTGCAATTTTTTGATTAATTGCTCAAATGCAGCAGGGAAGCGGATTGCAGGGGTTTTTATCCTGAAATCCAGTGCAGGAGCGGATTTGAAGGTGAATGCTCTGTGAAGATTGTGCGGCACCGGTACGGTCGGAACAGCCCCAAGTCCTTGTTAATTGCGGATTTCAGCGTTTTTTCGGTGATTCCCGTACCGCTGCTGAAAATTTTGCCGCAATCAAAAAGCGTCTATATTTGTCTTGTTATTAAAAACATCAAATCATTCTTATGAACAAAGCAGAATTAGTTGCAAAAATGGCTGATGACGCAGGTATCTCCAAAGCACAGGGCAATGCCGCTTTGGATGCTTTTGTGGATGCAGTAACCCGCTCACTGAAAAAAGGTGACAAGGTGACTCTGGTAGGTTTCGGAACTTTTTCCGTGACCAAAAGAGCTGCCCGCAATGGCCGTAACCCCCAGACTGGCGCCGTGATCAAAATCAAGGCGAAAAAAGTTGCCCGCTTCAAAGCAGGTAAGGAGTTATCCGCCAAACTGTAATGCAGTCCCAACAAATCATTTGAAGAGCAAGGCCATTAGTGCCTTGCTCTTTGATATTAATACATTCGTTTTCTAATTGCTTCATCAATCTGTTCATTTACACAATCAACCACATCAATATGGGACGCGGAGACATCAAAACAAAAAAAGGTAAGATCGCTAAAGCTTCTTTCGGTAAATCCAGACCTGCCCGGGCCAAAAAGAAGGCTGCGCCTAAAAAAGCCGAGAAATAAATCTTAGAAAAGCTCCGTAGGAGCGAAATAATAATGTCGGTTTAACAATCTCGGCATATTCAATCAATCCGCCGAATCGAAAAGATATTTATCCCTTAGTACCCGTGGCCGGTGTCCTCACCGACCACCACTTCTGTCCCCCACGGTTTCATCAATGTTTGTGTTTTGGCCTCCCCTAGCCCCTCCCAAGGAGGGGGAAACGAACATCCCGCATTCTTGGATGTATTCACAGGCGACCAAATCGTAGTTTGTCAGTTGGATTGCCACGCAATCATTGTCTGGCGCAGGTCTCCCGACCTGTGCCCTGGCGTGGCTATCCCTAATGTAAAGTTCAGGGAGTATAACGTACTCTTGTTCGTGGCTAACGAACAGGAATTGTGCAAAATGATTTTGTCTGAACCATGAAAAAAATGATGAAATGATGGCTATGATTTAGGGTAAGAAAAAAACCTGCAATCAAAATCATGTAAATCCTGAAATCCTGAGAATCCTGATTCGGACAAAAAAAATTTCACGCAAAGCCCGTGAAGGAAATCCGCAGAGAAACGCAAAGGAAAGCCGCGAAAGAAAGGATTATTCCACAACTAGCACATTCACAATCCTGTAAATCCTGATTCAGACAAAATACCTTGCTTCAAGGAGCCAGCCGCACCCGCGACCAATTTACCGTTCCTGCATCCCTCTTGTATTGCAGCCGGTCATGCAGGCGGCTCTCCCGGCCTTGCCAGAATTCGATGATTGAAGGAACAACACGATAACCGCCCCAGTGCGGAGGACGCGGTATGTCATCGCCGGAGTATTTCGCTTTTAATGCCTGCATATTCTTTTCGAGGACATCCCGGTTGCCGATGACGGTGCTTTGTGGAGAGCTCCAGGCACCGAGTCTGCTATCGGCCGGACGTGAGTTGAAATAGGTATCGCTCTCATCTGCTGAAAGCTTTTCCGCAGTCCCTTCTATCCGGATCTGACGTTCCAGCTCTTTCCAGAAAAAAACCAGTGCAGTTTGGGGATTCAGTAAAAGTTCCTGCCCTTTCCTGCTTTCATAATTGGTGAAGAAGGTGAAGCCCTGTTCATCAAATCCTTTCAGCAGCACAATCCGGGCTGATGGCTTTCCTTCCGGCGTCGCTGTCACCAGTGTCATGGCATTCACTTCATCGATTCTGCTGCGCAGGGCATCCTGCCACCACCGGTCGAACTGGTGCAGGGGGTCGGGGTGTGCATCAGTTTCGTTGAGTGACTGCAGCCGGTATTCTTTTCGGATAGCGGCGATGTCGTTCATGAGGGAAAGGTTTCGGTATTTTCTTTTTCGTGCTCCAGGACTTCGATCCGTGATTCCAGTTCAATGATCCGTTGTTTGTATTGCAGAACGGACAGGGATTCGCGTTTGAGTGTCAGCAGTTGGTCATGCAGTTCATCAAGCTTTTCCTGAAGCCGGATGTTTTTGATCCGTAGTTCATCCATTTCTTCGTTATGGTCCGTTGGCGGAGCAGCATCTATCGGTTCAACCTGTTTTGGAGCAATAGGTGATTCCGAAAAGGGAAGGATGTCCAGTTCTTCAAGTTTTTCCTGCAGGGATGAAAGTTCCTCCACCTTGCTTTCGAGCATGCTGATACTGGCATGGCTTTCGTCGAGCATGGACTGCAGCAGTTCGATCTCCTCGTTTTTTGATTTGATGATGCCTTCAAGTTCGCTGAATTGCGCGGCAAGGCTGTTGCTCTCGCTTACCAGGCGTTTCAGTTTCTCCACAAGCTCGGTTGCACTGCCGGGGTTCATGATGTTTGATATTGTATGGGGAGGAATGCTTGTTTGCACTTTTCCTATCCGCTGACCAGGGTGCCTACTTTTTCGCCGGTGACCACTTTGCGCAGGTTGCCGCTTTTGTTCATGTTGAATACGATGATGGGCAGGTTGTTCTCCATGCAAAGGGTGAAGGCCGTCATGTCCATCACTTTCAGGTTTTTGCTGATGCAGTCGCTGAAGGATATTTTTCCGAACCGGGTGGCCTTGCTGTCTTTTTCGGGGTCGGCCGAATAGACGCCGTCGACCCGGGTGCCTTTGAGGATGACTTCGGCGTTGATTTCGATGGCGCGGAGCGAACCGGCCGTATCGGTGGTGAAATAGGGATTGCCGGTACCGGCCCCAAATATGACCACCCGGCCTTTTTCCAGGTGGCGTATGGCGCGGCGACGGATATAGGGTTCGGCAATCTGCTCCATTTTGATGGCACTTTGCAGGCGGGTATAAACACCGGCCTTTTCGAGTCCGCTTTGCAGGGCCATACCGTTGATGACCGTAGCCAGCATACCCATGTAATCACCTTGAGCCCGCTCAATGCCGGTTTCAGCCTCGTTCATCCCGCGGTATATGTTGCCACCCCCGATGACGATGGCCACCTGTACGCCGAGATCGGTAATGGATTTGATGTCCTGCGCATATCGGGAGATCACATCGCTGTCGAGCCCGAAATTCTTATCGCCCATCAGGGCTTCACCGGAAAGTTTGAGCAGGATGCGTTTGTATCTGGGCAGCATGAACGTCTTTTCTGCGAAGTTAATTTTAATTGCGGAGAAAACCCCCGGCCCCTTCCGGGTGATGTCTCCGCCGAAAAGCCTTGCAGCATTGCCGAGTAATCAGTGGTTCAGACAATCGTTCACTTTCCCCGGCGATAGTTCCACCACAGGACCATGCTGCAGGACTTGGTGACTCGCCGTCTCTTTTGAACGGTGATTTTTGT
The DNA here is from genome assembly GCA_964655055.1 of uncultured Ferruginibacter sp. Classification (GTDB taxonomy): domain Bacteria; phylum Bacteroidota; class Bacteroidia; order Chitinophagales; family Chitinophagaceae; genus Ferruginibacter. Next base: position 554 of record CAZZLI010000133.1, on the reverse strand, counting down.
CTGAATTGTGATTCTTATGATTGAATGAGGGCTATGATTGAAAAATCTTTGCGCCTTGACCTATCCTGGCATCTTTGCGTGAAAAATCTGCGCGATCCTAAAATCAGTGTAGTCAGCGGTTCAGTCGACTTTAGGGAACCCCGCATCGTAAATTTTCCGGCTGTATCAGGATGCTCATGGTCATTGGATTTTCATGATTCCAACTCTTCAAAGCCAAAAAAATATTAAATTGTAAATATTTCAAAATAAATTAGAAACAAGCATAAAAATATAGATATTCGTATCCAGGTACTGAAGCGCTTTTATCCAATAAGTTAATCTATCTTATGAGCCGATTTTCACAGGCTCCCGATCCTCATTAACCATAAAATAATTTTCTGAAAAATACCTTCATTATTGCGTTTATCACAAAAAAACCTACATTTACAAACTGAATTGATGCCTGGGGTACCCCCGAGTCTTCAATTCCCCAAAGTTTCGTCTCTGAAAACACAGCCTGCCCGTTTTCCCTTTTTTTGTTGGCGGTCAGATTAACATTAATTATCAAATAATTG
>CAZZLI010000132.1:0-6873 GCA_964655055.1 uncultured Ferruginibacter sp. | reverse complement strand
TGCCTTCTTACAGTTCCAACCAAAGAAGCGAAGTGGCCAAAAGTGCCAAATGGTATTTTTTTGACAATGGAATCCGCAATGCCATCATCAGTGATTTCAGAATACCCGCTATGCGAAACGATATGGGGGCGTTATGGGAAAATTACATTATTTCAGAAAGAATCAAAAGAACAACGTACAATCAGGAGCTTACACGGTTTTTTTTCTGGAGAAACTATAATCAGGCCGAAGTGGATTTGATTGAATTGAATAATGGCATCATCAGTGGATTTGAAATTAAAATGTCTGCCTCCAAAAAAATAAAAAAGCCGGCAGCTTTCAATGCTATTTATCCGGATGCCACCTTTACCCTGATAAGCAAGGAAAATTATCTTGAGTTTATATTATAATGATAATGATGCATCCCCAATGCCCTGGTTTGTGGCGCAGTGGGAAAGAGAGTTGACACCGATTGGATATCTGTAATGGACCAATATCATTGGCCCAAACAGCTAACTATTTTGTTCCCCAGTTACTGTCCATACCGAACTCTTTCCGGTTCGTGCGCCACGAACCAGGGCTTATTGGGTTTTCGTCAAAAACCCAATAATGCACAACTGATTGTGCACTATTGGTATTAAAATGCATATTCGAATGTGCAAAAAGCCTATTTTTGTACCTAAAAAGCAACAATGGACACGCTGCTGGAACAATCCGCCCTGCTGCTGGACAATACCTCCGACCGGTTCAAGCGGTTTCTGTTCGGCAAAATCAGCTGGAGGAACCGGCTGATCGGCATCAAGGGGGCGAGAGGAACCGGCAAGACCACGCTTTCCCTGCAGTGGCTGAAGCAGCAGGGGATGCCGGTGGACAAGGCGGTGTATTTTTCATTGGACGATCTGTATTTCACCAACCACAGTCTTAAGGAAACCGTGTCGCGGTTCCACAAGCAGGGAGGAAAAATATTGGTGTTGGATGAAGTGCACAAATACAGGAACTGGTCGTCGGAAATTAAGAACATCCATGACCTTTACCGTGACCTCCGCATCGTATTCACCGGCTCCTCCATCATCGATATCAGCAGGCAGCAGGGCGACCTGAGCAGGAGAGCGGCGATATACGACCTTCCCGGCCTTTCCTACCGTGAATTCCTGGCGCTCAAATATGGAATCCTGATTCCGGTATTCCCCTTCGAAAAGCTGCTTAAGAACCCTTCCGCACTGATGAAGCAGCTGCCCGAAGGGTTTCGGCCGCTGGAGCATTTCAATGAATATGTGCAAACGGGCTATTATCCGTTCATGATGGAAGACGATGAAACGGTGCATCAAAAGATCAACCAGCTGGTCCGGACCATCGTTGAATACGATATGGCCGAACTCGGGGACTTCGATATCCGGAATGCGAAAAAGGTATTGCAACTGATGTATGTGATCGCACAGCAGGTTCCCTTCAAGCCCAATGTGTCGGCCCTGGCCGTAAAAACCGCCATCCACCGGAATTCGCTGAATAACTATCTCCATTACCTTGAGCAGGCGCGTCTGATAAGCCTGTTGCAGCCGGCGGGCAGAAGTACAGCCATCCTGCAGAAGCCGGAAAAAATTTACCTGAACAATACGAATCTTTTGTACGCCCTGGCGGAGCGGCAGGTAGATGGCGGCAATCTGCGGGAGACTTTTTTCATGTCGCAGTTGAGCCCCGTAGCAAAGCTGACCATGCCCAGGCAGGGCGATTTCGTAGTTGACCACAAATACACGTTTGAAGTGGGTGGAAAAGAAAAATCGGGGAAGCAGCTTGCCGGAATCAAAAATGCCCGGGTGGTGAAGGCCGATATGGAATATCCTGTGGGAAACGATCTGCCGCTTTGGATGTTCGGCTTTTTGTATTAACCTACGGCCGGACCGGTCTGAAAACCCCCTTATTTCGGGTTTGTGACGGAAAAGTGAGTAAACGGACTAAAATGAAAAAGGGTTCCATTCGCTGAAACCCTTGTCTACATTGCGTGGGCCCACTAGGATTTGAACCTAGGACCCTCTGATTATGAGTCAGATGCTCTAACCGACTGAGCTATAGGCCCTTCTTCCGCTTCAAAAACGGAAGAGCCGTAAAAATAATCAAATTCACGGTACCGATGCGGCCGGATTACATCCAACTTCCGGTATTGACAAAATCAGGCTTCCACAATCCGCAGCCTTGCGTAGTTCAACATGATCTTCTTTTCACCGTTGTGTTCGAACACCACGGTGGCAATGGGATTGTGTGCCCCGCCTTCGATCTTGCCGACCACGCCATAACCGAATTTCAGGTGTTCCACCTTCTGCCCCGCCTGCAGATTGCTGGTGTCGCTGGGTGCGAAATTTTCGGAAGGGGTATGTTCCTTCACCTGCGGCCTTGCCGGCACCACATAAGCAGGCTTTGCGGGCTGCTCCTTACGGGTGAAGGCCGGCGACTTGCCCGATGAGAAAGAATTGTTGCGGAAGGTTCCGGAGGAAGCTATACTGCGGTTGCTCCGAGCCTGGCTGCGGTCGAGATAATCGTCGGGAATCTCTTCGAGGAAACGGCTCGGATCATTCTGCTGCAACTGTCCGAACCGGTAGCGCGATGCGGCATAGGTAAGCCAGAGTTTTTTGCGGGCACGGGTAACCGCCACATAAAAAAGCCTGCGCTCCTCCTCCAGTTCCTCGCGGGTATTGATGCTCATGGCATTGGGGAACAGCCCCTCTTCGAGCCCCCCGACAAACACGCAGTTGAACTCCAGTCCCTTCGCCGCATGTATGGTCATCAGCTTGACGCTGTCGGCATCGTCCTTCTCCTGATCGGCATCGGTAAGCAGGGTGATCTGCTGCAGGTAGGCGCCCAGCGAAGCGCCGGAGATGGCATTGTTGGCTGCCGGAGTTTCCGATTCGGTGAACAGGTCGCGGGCCGGACCGATTCCCGCCAGTACTTCGTCAATCACCTCCCCGTCTTCGCTGATGATGCCGGTGCGTACCGGATCATCTACAAACTCCTTGATGGAATTGAGCAATTCCTGCACGTTCTCATAACGGGCCAGACCCTCGGTGGTCTTGTCATTGAACAGCTCGCGCACCAGACCCGAACCCTTGCCCACCATGAAGGCCAGGTCGTAGGCGTTCTTGCGAATCAGCTCGCTCTGGAAAAGTTTGATGAGGGTAACGAATTCCTGTATGCACTCACGGGCATTGGCCTTGAAATCGTAACGCGATGAGTTTTCAAACACGTTCCAGAGGGTGATGTCCTGCTCGTTGGCAATCAACTGCGCTTTTTCCAGCGTGGTTTTTCCGATGCCGCGCACGGGATAATTGACAATCCGCTTCAGGGCTTCTTCATCACCGGGATTGACAATCACCCGCAGGTAGGCGATGAAGTCCTTGATTTCCTTGCGCTGGTAGAAGGAGAGTCCGCCGTAGATCCGGTAAGGCACATTCATCCGGCGCAAACTTTCTTCGAAAGCACGGCTTTGTGCATTGGTGCGGTAGAGGATGACGAAATCGTCGTTGCGGTAATGGTTGCGCAGCCGCTCTTCCTGTATGGTATCCGCTACCATCCGCCCCTCATCGTTGTCGGTAGGTGTGGCCACCAGTTTGATCTTTTCCCCTTCCTGCTTGTCGGTCCATAGTTTCTTCGGCAGCTGATGCTTGTTGTTTTCAATCACTGCGTTGGCCACATGCAATATCGTTTTGGTGCTGCGGTAGTTCTGTTCAAGTTTCACCACTTTCACCTCGTCGTAATCCTTTTCAAAACGCAGGATGTTTTCGATGGTGGCGCCGCGGAAGCTGTAGATGCTCTGGGCATCATCGCCCACCACGCATACATTCTCGTGCATGGCACCCAATAACTTCACAATCTCATATTGCGCGGTGTTCGTATCCTGGTACTCGTCGATCATGATGTACCGGAACTTCCGCTGGAACTTGCCCAGGGCTTCGGGATGCTTTTTCAGCAGGAGATACATGTTGTACAGCAGGTCATCAAAATCCATCGCACCGTTTTTGAAGCAGCGCTTTGCGTAGGCCTCATAGATTTTGCCGATGGCCGGGCGACCCGAGCGGGCATCTTCCTGCTGCAAGGCCCATTCGTTCTGGTATTCTTCGGGGCCGATCAGGCTGTTCTTGGCCGCCGATATGCGGTTGTACACGCTGTTGGGCTTGTAGTGTTTGTCATCGAGCCCCATTTCATTGATGACAGCCTTCACCACACTCCTGGCATCGTCGGTATCGTAGATGGTAAAGTTTGTGGGATAACCCAGCCGGGCCGCTTCGCCACGCAGCAGCCGGGCGAAGACGCTGTGGAAAGTGCCGATATAAAGGTTGCGTGCTTCGCCATTGCCCAGGGTGCGCTCCACCCTTTCCTTCATTTCGCGGGCGGCCTTGTTGGTGAAGGTGAGCGCGAGGATGTTGAAGGCATCCACTTCATGTGCACCCATTAGATGGGCGATCCTGCAGGTGAGTACTTTGGTTTTTCCACTCCCTGCTCCGGCAATGATCATCAGGGGACCATCCTTATGGGTTACGGCTTCGCGCTGGGGTTCGTTCAGTTCATCCAGGTAATTCGGCATATGAAAACGAAGTTACGAAGGGCCTCAGGGGGGCGAAGGATTGTGGGTAAATTTTTTGCCACGGCACGATGGGAAAGGGCGGTTAATTTTGCGCCATGCATCCCCGTGAACTCACCATCACCGACTTCGATTACCACTTACCTGAAGAAAAAATCGCCCTGCATCCCCTGGCCGAACGTGACGCATCACGACTTCTTGTTTACCAGGACGGAAAGATTACCGAAGATGTTTACCGAAACATCGCCCGGCATCTTCCTTCGGGAATGCTGCTGGTACTCAACGATACCCGGGTGATCCATGCCCGCCTCCGCTTTCAGAAAAGCAGCGGCGGACGCATTGAAATTTTCTGCCTCGAGCCTTCCGTGCCGGGTCTTGATTATGCGCAGGTGATGGCCGCTTCCGGACAATCGCGCTGGAAATGCCTTGTAGGAGGCGTCGGGAAATGGAAGGGCGGCATGCTTTCACAAGCGAAAACTTCGGGCGATACGGAATTTGTGCTGCATGCGCTGATCGGTGAGAAATCGGACGGGGCTTTTATTGTGGACTTCAGCTGGACACCCGCTGCAGCACCATTTGCGCAAGTACTCGACCTATTCGGCGAAGTGCCGCTGCCGCCCTACATAAAACGTTCCGCCTCGGCTGCCGACAGGGAACGCTATCAGACCGTCTATGCACGTCATGCAGGCAGTGTGGCTGCACCTACGGCCGGACTGCATTTCACCGAACGTGTGATGCAGTCGCTGGCGGAAAAAAATATTCCGGTATGTCCCATCACCCTGCATGTGGGCGCGGGTACATTCCTGCCGGTGAAAGCCGAAACCATGGAAGGGCATATCATGCATTCGGAATGGATAGATGTGGAGCGCGATGCCCTTGCGCAAATCCTGCGTTATGCAACTGTGGGTATTGTTGCCGTGGGCACCACTTCGGTGCGTACGCTGGAAAGCCTTTACTGGATGGGCGTGAGGGTGTTACTGCAGCCCGATACCCCGTATGCCGGAATTGCATTGGAACAATGGGACCCCTATGAAGAACCCTTCCGCACGGCAACATATGATGCCCCAACAGCACTGGGTGCTTTGCTGCACTGGATGGACCGGAGCAATTACAGCAGCATCGTCACCACCACCCGGCTCATCATTGCACCGGGTTACCGCTACAGGGTGGTTCGGGCCATGGTCACCAATTTCCATCAGCCGCAATCAACATTGTTGTTGCTGGTGGCCGCTGCCCTGGGTAACAACTGGAAAGCTGTGTATGACTACGCACTCGGTAAGGGCTTTCGGATGTTGAGTTATGGCGATGGAAGTTTATTGTATGTGCAACAACAAGGGGATGCCGATAAAGGGGCTTAGTTTAGGTGTTGGATGTCGATACGAAATTGACTTATCATTCGTTCTAAAAATTTCCCCGTATAATGCCGGTATGCTCCCTGTTTGGGCCAATGAAATTGTTCCATTGCAGATATGCAGTCGGACTAACTTCAGGAAGTTAAAATACATTTTATTTTGTTTAATATCTAAACAACCGGTTTTATCGTTTAGTTATGGGAAAGGCTACAACAAAGTCGGCGTAGTGACAAAAAGACAGAATCAATAATGGTATAAAAGTTGTTAATATTTTATGAAAATTCAGGAATCATGAAAAATAAAGAAATACAAAATTCATTCATCGTTGCAACAACTGGAGTTTCGATACTACAAACAGCCTACCTCAAAGAATATAACCCAGGCATTAAAATGATGCTTGGTATATTGCCTGGAATGTTTCTAAGTAGTTCAAAAGATCCACATGTAAAATACTGGGGTGATAGTCTGATAGCAGGAAGTATTATAGGATATACTATAAATAAGCTTGCTCAAAATGTATGTGATTATTCATATAAAAAGAATCTTCCTGAACAAAACTCTGTTTTAGTTAACATAAATACTGGAAGAGTTATAGAAAATATTGGAAAACCACATTTCATTTTTGTAACTAAAAACTATGATGCAAAAGAAGGCTGGCAGAGCAGTTCACCACTTTTGCACTGTATTAAAAAATTGGAAGGAAAAGCCGGTGGGCGACCAAGCAGGCAAGGGGATCCCGTACTTTGGGACAATTTACAAGACCACACTGAAAAATTTAATCAATTACTAAAATATTGGATAAAATATTTTTCAGCATTAAAACCAACATATAAAAACAATTATAAAGAAAAATTGATTTTCTGGCACTCAATGGTTAATGATTATAAACCTCTTGACATAAAAAGAAAGAAGTTCCATCCTTCGGCTGTCAGTGAATGGTCAATCTATAATAACACCTTAGTTCGATATGAC
>CAZZLI010000131.1:0-7002 GCA_964655055.1 uncultured Ferruginibacter sp. | reverse complement strand
TTGATTTGAGTTACAACTGAACAATACAGCTAGCCCAAATGGAAAAAATATAAATAAATTATTCATATTTAGGACGGGTAGTTATGATTCAATATTTCATTTTATCGAATAAGGCTGGTCTAACGAAATTAGTCTTCAAACGAACTCATCAGCGCTTCCCGCTTCTTGTCCTGCTCCTTTTTGTTTTTTGAGAATTCGGCCGAAAAGCGGTTGAGCTGCTTAAGGCTGTTCTCCTGCTTGTTCATCAGGGAAATGGTCAGTTCCTGTGTCATGGCATCATCGTCCATGCCGCCGCCCTTGAGGTTGACCTTGTCCCACATGTTCAGCATCAGCGCATGCAGGGCCTTGTCCGATGAATCGGCCTTTGCATCGGGCTGCATGGCATTCACCACGGAATGCAGGTTGAGGTAGCCGCCGATGGGTGATCCCGAAATCGAAGCGAGAAAATCAGGCGATTGCACGGGGCCTTTCAGGAAGTTCTCCTTGTTGGCGCCGGTATTGGTCAATACAAAATATTTTTCGTTGCTGCCGGTCACCAGTCCCTCGCCCATACCGCCCAATCCGCTTGACAGCATTTTCTTAAGGGCATCGCTCATTTTGTTGAAAGCGCCCTTGTCGCCGATGGAAGCGGCAAAAAAGTAATTGCCTTCTGCACGGGTTATGGAGGTCACACTGCCTTCACCCATTACGGTAACCGTGGTGTCGACCTTGTTGTGCAGATCCGAGAGGGCGAAAAGGATATCGCCCTTGTTGGCTTTGATGAAGTCATCAACCTTGAAGCCCAGTTTGGCCATGGCGATGTTGAGGTAACCGTCGAGACCGAAAAGTTTCAGGATTTCCAGCAGCGCCTTGGGATTGAAACTGATGGCCAGGGCGCCCTGTACTTCTTTACCGGGAATGCTTTTGACCAGGTCCTCACTCATGGCTGAACCCGAATAGCGCTTGAATATTTTGGTCATGTCGGCACCCGAGTAACCGTTGTTTTTGATGCGGATGCTTCCGTTTTCAAACTGTACGGAGGAGGTGGTGATGCTGCCCTCATAGAGTTTGTCGAGGTTGAACAGCATGCTGGCCGCGTTCAGACCTTCCTCCCGCATCATCACTTCGTTGTTGAGCCAGAAATGGATATCGCCCGGCTCTTCCATCAGCTTGCTGAACCTGGCCGATTTGGCCATGCTGGCCACTTCCGGCAAGTCGAAGAGTTGGCGGCAGACCGATTGTGCATTGTCGACCGGAGTGAATTTGGCCGGTACGACTTCGGTGGAATCATTGCCCATCAGGTCTCTCATGTGGCTCTTGCTGAGTTCTGGGGCATGCACGGCCATGATGAATTCATTTTTGTCCCACCCGATACTGATCCGGTCTTTTTTGACAAAGGTCCGGGCAGTGCCTCCCGAGGGTGCGGGCCCGCCGGTCATTTGTCCGCTCGTGTTCCGGAAAGCGGCCTCGTCCTTGACTTTGCCGCTCAGGCAGACGTAGCTGTTCGCCGAATCCTTGATGAGGAAGAACGCAAAGTCGTTTTGGATGTCGATGCCGGTTTTTTCAGGATTCTCCAGCAGGGTGCGTACTTCGGCACCCATGCTGCTGTCTTTGAACAGTTCGTTCAGTGCCTGGTTCTGCCTCACCTCGCTCCAGGGAAGCTTTTCGCAGAGCGTCTTTCCGTTGACGACAACGGCCAGGGCGGCATCTTCGGGAATATACCGGCCCTGGGTATTCGATTTTTTTCCGCAGGAAGCGCAGACCGAAACCAGTGCGAGGGCCCATGCGAAAGTGCGTAATTTGTTCATGGTATTTTGTTGTTGGTTATGATGCAAGTTCAGGTTCTCCCTTTTTTTCTCGAATCAAAAAATGCGGTGAGTTCGTTGACCGGAATTTTTTGTTGCTCGCCGGTGGCCAGTTCTTTCACCAGGCAGGACTGTTCCTCCATTTCCCGTGAACCGATGATGGCTGCAAAAGGAATGTTCTTTTTTTCGGCATAGTTGAACTGCTTTCCCATTTTGGCAGGCTCATGATACATTTCCGCAGCAATACCCGATTCACGCAGCTGCTGCATGATACGGAACCCGTATACACTTTCCTCCTTACCCAGGTTAAAAAAAACAACGGTAGCGCCTTGCTGTATGTTTTCGGGGAAAAGATCAAGTTCGGTGAGCACATCAAAGATACGGTCTACACCGAAACTCATGCCCACGCCCGGAATGCCGGGAACCCCGAAAAGTCCGGTAAGGTCGTCGTAACGCCCGCCACCGCCGATGCTGCCGATTTTTACGGTTGCGGGTGCCTTGGCTTCGAAAATGGCTCCTGTATAATAGGTGAGTCCCCGCGCCAGGGTCAGGTCGATATGCAGGGGGAGTCCTTCAGGTAAGAGTTGGAAGTGTTCGCCGATTTCGGCGATGCCCTGAAGCCCGGTAGTGTTTCCGGTGAAGAACTCCTGCAGAAAAGCGATTTTTCGCGGGTTATCTGCCGGGTCGGTCAGCGGTCCGTTGGCGTTGAGATAATTTTTTACCGTATCAATCTGCGCAGGGCTTAGTCCTTTCGATGCCAGTTCCTCGCAAACCTTCTCCAGGCCAATCTTATCGAGTTTGTCGATAGCGGTTGTAATGGCTATACTTTGCGATTCCGCTCCGCAGACTTCGGCCAGGGCGCTAAGGATTTTGCGGTTGTTGATGCAGAGCCTGTAGCCTTTGAGTCCGAGTCCGTCAAACACATCGCGGCAGATCAGCACGAGTTCTGCCTCATTCATGGGCGACCGGCTTCCGATGATGTCGGCATCGCATTGCGTGAACTCGCGGTAGCGGCCTTTTTGCGGGCTGTCGCCCCGCCATACCGGCTGGATCTGGTAGCGGCGCAGGGGCAGGGTGAGCTTGCCGTGGTTCATGGCAACATAGCGGGCGAAGGGAATGGTGAGGTCGTAGCGCAGGGCCCGTTCCGTAAGAAGGGGGCTGCTTTTTCCGGTGATGGCTTTTTCAAATCCTTCGCGTGCCTTTTCTGAATTTTTCGGGTTGCTGATGCCGTTGTTCAGCACCTTGTACATGAGTTGGTCGCCTTCTTCGCCGTATTTGCCGGTGAGGGTGGTGAGGTTTTCAAGTGCTGGTGTTTCCAGCGGTTCGAAGCCGTAGCGCTCAAAAACGGAGCGAATGGTTGCGAAAATATGGTTGCGTTTCCTGACGGTTACGGCATCAAAGTCGCGGGTGCCCTGGGGCAGGGAAGGGGTTGTGGTTGCGCTCATGTATTATGCGTTGCGGGCCGTGCTGTTTATTGTCGCATGCCTTGCGATCAGGGCATCACAGGCCCGGCTGATCATTTCAAAAACATTTTGGTAGGCCGCTTCGGATTCCGACCAGGGGTCGGGCACATCCATCGGTTTGCCGGGATGGCACTCGTCCATCAGTAGTTTCACGGACGTCGGCAGGGGCATTTCTCCACCGATGCGGTACATGCTTTCCAGCACATCGGCCGACATGGCATAAATCAGGTCGAAATGCGCGAAATCTTCGGCAACGAATTTCCGGCTTACCTGTTGGCTGATGTCAATGCCATGCTGCAGGGCCACTTTACAGGAAAGCGGGTGCGGGGCTTCGCCGTTATGGAAACCCAGGGTTCCGGCGCTGTCCACTTTCCAGTCAAGACCTGCGGCTGCGGCCTTCTGCTCCAGGATGCCCTGTGCGAGCGGACTACGGCAGATATTGCCCAGGCAAACCATCAGCACATTCATAGCAGGTGTGGCGTTTGATTGTTTGATGAGTAAAGAAAACGAACTGTTGCAAAGATAGTTGAGCCAAGGCAAAGCCGGGAAAGGCTGAAGCTGCTGACCGGGCTCATGCCATTTCAGCTCGGGTGTTGTTATCTTGCGCGCACAATAGAACAAACAAATCCCCCAACCATGACCATGAATCCCTCCGGAAAATCTCCTGCCGAACAGCGTGCGCGAAACCTGGCACGGATGCGTTCCCTTAATAATTATGTAATGGGCATCATCCTGATTCTCGCCGGTTTCTTCTTCATGTTTCCCATGCCATTTTCCGAGGCCTTTCTGGATCGTTACGACCCGGTGCTGATCAAAATTTTTGCGGCGGTTTGCTGGGTTTACGGCGCATTCCGCCTTTATCGTGGTTATCAGAAAAATCATTTCGACAACTGATGAAGGACCATACGATTCGATATGCAGGTGCGCTTGCCTGGGCCTTCTGTCTGTACTGCTGTACCGCTTGCAAAGGTCCTTCCGCAGGTACTGTCACCGATACGCCCTACAGCGGCAGCATCCGTATCAGTGTGGACGAGAGTTTTGAGCCCGTGGTAAGCGAGCAAATAAAAGTTTATGAGGGGCTGCATCCGGGCACGCACATAATTGCGTCCTACAAACCCGAAGCGGAATGCCTCAAAGACCTTGTCCGCGACTCCGCCACCCGCATGGTGATGGTGACGCGGGGACTGCAGCGCAACGAGGAACGCTATTTTGCCGATTCCATCGGATTTGTGCCCATTTGGGACCGCCTCGCTTCCGATGCCATTGCGCTGGTGGTCAACCAACGCTCGGCCGATACGCTATTTACCCGTGAACGTCTTCGCCGGCAACTGGTTGGCATGTCAGACAACGGAAAAAAACTGGTATTCGACGGGCTCAGCGCCACGAGTGCCTACCGGCTTGCGGTCGACAGCATCCTGCGGGGTGCGCAGCCCGATGCCAACAGCGTCAAAGCCGTGAAGGGAAGCGCCGCCGTGCTCGACTTTGTGGCATCCGACACCAATGCCATCGGTTTTGTAGGTTTCAGCTGGATCGGTAACCCCGATGATCCGGCACAACGCGAAATGTTAAAAAAAGTGAAAATCGCCTATATCCGTTGTGAAGCCTGCGGTGATTCGCCTTATGTAAAACCTACCCAGTGGGGGATCATGACGAAAAGATATCCTTTGGTACGCGGATTGTATTATATCGTCAAGGAGAATTATTCGGGTCTGGGATCGGGATTCGCTTCATTCATGCGCTTTGAGAAGGGGCAGTTGATTTTCCGCAGGGCCTATCTTTCTCCAAGCAAGATCGGGTTCCATGAACGTAGTGTAAGAATTAACGAAAATCCTACGGGCAATTGATTCGGTTTGATTACTTTGCTTTTGAATATACCCTAACTAATAAAGCTTACTAAAATGAAAACCGGGAGAAAATTGATGCTGCTGGCACTGATGACCGCCGCTTGGGGATTCACGTTTGCGCAAACCCTCGAAGAAGGACGCAAGTTCCTGTATTATGAGCGTTATAAAAGCGCCCGATCGGTTTTCGAAAAACTGCTGGCTGCCAATCCGGCAAACGACGAGGCGGCGTACTGGCTTGGTCAGACGATGATCGTTGCCGATGAGGGCCACGATCTGGCGGGCGCCCGCGAACTGTACCGGAAAACTCTGGCGGCCAACAGCAACAGCGCCCTGCTCACTGCGGGCATGGGCCATCTTTCGCTGATTGACAACAAGACCACCGATGCGCGCAGTCAGTTTGAAATAGCTATATCCCTCAGCAAGGGCCAGAATGCTTCGGTGCTGAATGCGGTGGGGTTGGCCAATGTGGAAACCAAGGCCGGCGATATACCTTATGCCATTGAAAAGCTGAAGCAGGCGGCGGCTATCAAGAAGATGGCCGACCCCTCGGTCTTCATCAACCTGGGCAATGCCTACAGGAAGGAGGGCGATGGTGGCAATGCCCAGTCGGCTTATGAATCGGCGCTCACCCTCAACCCGTCTTATGCTGCTGCGCCCTACCGCATCGGAAAGATTTATCAGACCCAGGGCATCAACCAGGAGGAAATCTATATGCGCTATTACAACCAGGCCATGGAAATGGATCCTGCATACGGCCCCGTGTACGAGAACCTGTACAAATATTATTATCAGACCGATGTGGGAAAGTCGGCCGGATACCTCGAGAAATACTTGTCCAATACCGACGATGATCCCAAGAACTGTTACTACCGGGCTTCGATGATTTATGCCCAGGCAAAATTTCAGGAAGCCATCACCAAGGCCAATGAGTGCATTGGTGCATCAACCGAGCCCTATCCCAATCTTTACGGACTGATTGCCTATTCCTACATGAAGCTGAAGGATACGGCTTCGGCGCGCTCACAATTCGAGACCTACTTCTCCAAACAGGTGCCGGAAAAAATCGGGCCCGCCGATTACCAGACCTATGCCGACATCCTGCTGAAATATCCCCCCGTGGATGAGGAGAAAGCGGAGATCTATCATGAGAAGGCGGTGAACGCGGATTCTACTGACGCAGGCAAGGCGAACATCTACAAGTCAGTGGCCACGCATTACGAATCGCAGAAGAAATTCAAGAAGGCAGCACATTGGCACCGCAAGATCCTCGGGGTGAAGAAGGATGTCCGTAAAACCGAACTCTACAACGCAGGATACAATTATTTCCGTAGCGGCGAATATGTTGCAGCCAACGAAGTGTTCACCGACTATACGAAGCGCTTCCCCGAGGATGCCTTCGGCTATTATATGCTGGGCAAATCGAACTGGGGTATCGATTCCACCATGGACCTGGGACTGGCCAATCCCCATTTTGAAAAAGCTATTGCGGTCGGTCTCGCTGACACGGTGAAGTACAGGAGCCAGCTCATAGGCAGTTACAAATATTTTGTTGCCTACAATGCCAGCAAGAAAAAAGACAAGGAGGCAGCATTGTCCTTCTGCGACAAGGTGCTGGCCCTGGACCCCAACGACAAGGAGACCCTTAACAACAAGGCAGCCATCTCCTCCATGAACATGAATGCACCGGCTCCCAAACCCAAGCCTGCCAATCCACCTGCCAAACCTGCCGGAAAAGGTTCGGGTATGCCCAAGCGCAGATAACACGGATCCCCCCAACAATCCTGTCTGTCCCGTTCGCATTTTTTTGTGAACGGGATTTTTTTTCTTCTTCTGGATCCATTCGGATGGTGTCAACGGTTACCGGGCCTTCCAAAAAAAACACCGAAAATCAGCATTGCGATGACTTAATTG
>CAZZLI010000130.1:0-7077 GCA_964655055.1 uncultured Ferruginibacter sp. | reverse complement strand
AAAAATTTAAAACCTTTTACAATGAAACTGGGAAAAGTACTTCTGGTGACAGCTATTGTTGCCACGGCCGGATTTATGAGCTGCAAACCGAAGGATGCTGACATCAAAACGGCTATCGAGAAAAAAATCAGCGCCACTCCCGAAATGGCCGGCACCACAGTTGAGGTGAAGGATGGCATTGCCACCATCTCCGGAACCTGCAAGGATGATGCCTGCAAGCAAATGTGCGAGAAGGAAATCACCGCCATCAAAGGCGTGAAGTCGGTTGTGAACAACTGCACCGTAACACCGCCCCCGCCTCCGCCCGCACCGGTGGTTGTCAATGCCGACGAGATGCTCATCAAAGCGGTTAAAGATGCCACCAAGGATTTCCCGACCGTGAATACCGATATCAAAGACGGTGTCATCACGCTCACCGGTACCATCAAGAAGGAAGGCCTTCAAAAGCTGATGCCTGCCCTGCAGTCGTTGAAGCCCAAGAAAGTGGAAAACAAATTAACCATTCAATAATCAAAACCAAAAGGAGGAAACAACATGGCATTAGCAGATAAATACCAGCAACTCACCGAAGCCGCCATTGCCAGCGGCATCAGCGATCTGGCCGTTCGCGAACAGGACGGCGTATTGTATGTCGACGGTACCGCTCCTACAGCAGCCGCCAAAGACCAGCTTTGGTCCATTTATGACCGGATCGATCCCAACTATACCAGCGGCGACCTGGTGCTGAACGTAAAAGTAAGCGTGGACGCGGCAGTGAGCAAAGTGAAAGTGACTACGCAGAGCAGCAACCTGAACATCCGCAAGGGTCCGGGTACCGACCAGCCCATCGTTGGCAAGGCTGCCCACGGGGAAGTCATTACCCTGGTCAACCAAAGCAACGACCAATGGTGGATGGTCCGTGCTGCCGACGGAACCGAAGGCTATTGTGCCGCACAATACCTTACACCGGTATCTTGATTTTAAAATGAAAAATTAATGAAAGAGGCCTCGGCCTCTTTTTTTATGCTGTTGCTTTTTTGAGGTCTCAATCAATGCGCAACACCCTCGACCTCATCCGGGTCATGCTTGTGCCGGAAGAGGAACAGGAAGAGCACCGCAACTACCAAAGCATAGCCCGCAAAGGCCAGCCAGATGCCATGCCAGTTTTTAATATCGCCTGGCAGCATGAAATACCGGTCGATCATCCAGCCGCTGAACTTGCTGCCGAGGAAGGCGCCGACGCCGTTGGTCATCATCATGAACAGCCCCTGGGCACTGGAACGGATCTTCGCTTCGGTGTTTTTCTCCACGAAAAGGGATCCAGAAATATTGAAGAAGTCGAACGCCATACCGTAAACGATGCAAGACAGGATGATCATCCATAATCCGCTGCCGGGGTTGCCATAGGCAAACAGACCGAAGCGGAGCACCCAGGCGATCATGGAGAAGAGCATAACATTCTTAATGCCGAAACGCCGCAGGAAAAACGGAATGGTGAGGATGAATACCGTTTCCGAAATCTGCGAAATGGACATGATGATGGTGGAATAGCGCACCACAAAGGATTCGGGCCCATACTGGGGCTGGTTCTTGAAATCATCCAGAAACGTGTCGCCATACATGTTGGTCAGTTGAAGCGCGGCACCCAGAAACATGGAGAAGATGAAAAACAACGCCATTTTGTATCGGGTGAAGAGTGAGAAGGCACCCAGACCCAGTTGCTCCAGCAAGCCACCCTCCTTGCTTACAGTACGGGCCGGTGCGCAACGGGGCAGCGTGAATGAATAAATACCCAGCAATATCGCCGAAACACCTCCGATCAGAAACTGGTTGGTATTGGCCTTGCTGCCGGTGAGGTTGGTGGTCCACATGGCAATGATGAATCCGATGGTTCCCCAAACCCGGATGGGTGGAAAAACCTTAACCACATCCAAGCCTTCCTGCTTCAGGATATTGTAGGAAAGGGCGTTCGAGAGCGAGATGGTTGGCATATAAAAAAGCATGGCTGCAAGAATCGCGTAATAGAGCGTGTCGGCATCAGTCACCCGGGCAACATAAAACAACACCAACCCGTAACAGATATGCAGGATTCCGTACAATTTCTCGGCATCCATCCAGCGGTCGGCGATCATCCCTACAAGCGGGGGCATGATGATGGAAGAAATCGCCAGCGTGGAAAAAATGGCCCCGAACTGGGCACCGCTGCCCATATTGCTTGAGAAGAAATAAGTGGCGATAGTGATGAGCCAGGCTCCCCACACGAAAAACTGCATAAAACTCACAATGGTGAGGCGCAAACGGATATTCATACCGGATCAGTTGATTGAAATAAAACGAATTGGAACATGCAATCAGTTTTTAATCCGAAAGCAAGATGTTCGGATTTAACGGATGGCAAAGCGGGTAAGATAAGGGATTTTGACGGCAATCCGTTTCCCGCCCTGTTTTTTTGTTTAAACTTTCCGGGGAAATTCAGGCCAAAAAGAGCCTGAGGAAAAAAAACCGGAGAAAATGGGTTTATTTCGCCAACAAGTCATTCGTTGGGGTCATAAATCGGCCCAGATTCGGTATATTGCACCTTCGAATTTCTGTAGGACGAACTGCTTTAACCAAAACAACTTTTTTCTCATTTACCCGCTTTCATTTAAACAACCTGCAATGAAAAAACTCTATCTGTTTCTGGGTATTCTTTTTTCCGTGAGCTACGGAGTCTTTGCACAGACTGCAACACCCGAACTCATCAATTTTACCCAACTGGCCAACTATGAAAGAGCCCACCCCGAAATGTTCAAACCGTGTGCCACCTGCCGCGAAAAAGAGAACGACGGCGGCTGGAAGGATCTGGTTCCCGATCTTCCGACGCCTCCCGGCGCCATCATCAAAAGGCAGGTGCAGGACAATCTCCGTCCGACCAATCCCGCAAATCCCGTGTTACCAAGCACACCACTCGGTGTTTCTCCGGCCCCAACCAAGTCTTTCGTCGGACATGTGGATCCGGGTACCGGCATTCCGCCTGACACTCACGGTGCCGTCGGTCCGAACCATGTAGTTACTGCAACCAACGACTTTACCATCGTGCATAACAAAACTACAGGCGCTGAAATAAGCCGTGTCAGTATCACCAATTTCGCCGGAGTTCCAAATACCTGCGACCCCTACATCAAATTCGATCCCGTAAGCGGACGTTTCTTTTACTCTGCGATTGACTGTAGCGGTAACAGCGGCAACCGTGTCGCCCTGCTTGTATCCAATTCAAGCGATCCCACGCAGGGTTGGTTCCGTTATTCATTTGTTCCCAACGCACCCAGCGGCACCTTCTTCCTTGATCACCCCTACCTGGGCTTCGACAACCGCTGGGTTATCATTTCCGGAAGGAAGTTCCCTACAGGAGGATTCAGCGGACCGATTCTTTTTGTCATCGACAAGAATACCGTTCTCAACAACACAGCCATCACCTTCGGCACAAATGCCCAGGTTATTGATAAAACTACAGCAGACGGTGACGCCCCGTTGCCTGTTACCCTTTTCGGAACCAACCCCAGTCCCGGTACGTTCTACATTCTGCAAAACTGGAGCGGTACCAACGGACAAATCAGGCTCTCTACCGTAACCGGAAACATTCCCAACGCCGTTTGGAATACCGGTGCCCCCAATGCCGTATTCCCCACCAGCCCACAACCCTGGACTTCGGCTACCGGAAGTGTGGCGGAGCAATTGGAGGAAACCCGCAGGCTGGCGACCAACGATGCCCGGATCAGCACCGGTGTCATGATCAATGGCAGCATCTGGTGTGCACATCATGTGGGCGTAAGTCCTTCAAATGTGGCTGTACAATGGTGGCAACTTAATGGTGCGCCCGGAGCCGCCTTCGGCAATGTGATCCAGCGTGGCCGTATCGGTGCCGGACTGAACAACAACTACCGTTATTTCCCCGGTATCGCCGTAAATGAAACCGAAGATGTGATCATCGGTTATACCGTATCCAGCAACACAACCCGCGTAAGTTGCGCGTACAGTACAAGAGGAAACCTGACACCGGTGAATACCACCGATGACGAATTCATTTATAAGGTCGGACTCAGCAAATATTACAAAGACTTCGGCGGTACAAGGGCAAGATGGGGTGATTACAGCCACAGCGCGCTCGATCCCACCGACGGTTCACTCTGGACCATCCAGGAGTACGCAGCACAACGCGTAGGACCTGCCGACGATGACTCCCGATATGGAGTTTGGTGGGCACAGGTTACTCCGGTATCCTCCCTGCTCGACCGCGATGCCTCCATCGGCGCTATTGTTGAGCCTGTGTCGGGTCTGCTTTGCAAGATTCCAGTAACACCAAGGGTCACCATCCGCAACATCGGAAAGGACACCATCAAATCCATTCAGGTTGGAATGATCTACGATGGCACTCCGCTTGGCACCCTCACCACCATCAACAACCTCAGCATTCCGACCTTCGGTGTATCAACAGTACAACTCTTGGCGCCAAGCTTCACCCCCACTGCGGGCACACATACTTTCAAAGCCTATACCCGCAACCCCAACGGCAACACCGATCAGCGTCCAACCAACGACACCCAGACCGTTACATTCACTGTAGCACCTGGATTGACGCTACCTTATTTTGAGAGCTTTACGACACTGCCTTTCCCGCCAAACAACGGATCGGCTGTAATCAATCCGGATGCGCCCCCGGCTCAAAATACCGGAATCACCTGGGCGCGGACTACGCTTGCCGGTAACCCTGGAACACAGTCCATGCGCATCAACCTCTACAACTACCAGACTGTTGGTCAGCGGGATATTTACCGCACACCAAAAGTAGATGTGACCGGACTCGATTCCATCGTACTCACGTTCAACGTTGCTTATCGCCAATACTTCGGCACCGATGTACCCGCACCGCCTAATGACTCACTGCGCGTGCTGATTTCACCTGATTGCGGCGTATCCTGGCTCCCGACGCCCTATGCGAAAGGTGGTTCCGGACTTGCAACCGTCAACACGACAACCGACTCCTCCTTTGTTCCAAGAGGAACCGCACAGTGGCGTGCCGAGCGCGTTGTATTGAAAGACTTCTGCGCACAAAACCTGAACAACGTGATGATCGGCTTCGAATCATACAACGATTTCGGCAACAACATCTATATTGACGGCATCAATGTGGCGGGCTTCGCTTCGGTGAACCGAAATGCTGAAATGAAATCCATCAGCAATCCGCTTCCGGCATTGTGTACTCCCGGATTCAGCCCCAAGATCACTTTCGGCAACTCGGGACTGGACGCACTTACGTCACTTAAGATCAACTACCGCATCGACAACGGACCGGTTACCACATTCAACTGGACCGGCAACATGGGTAAGTGCGATTCAACGACACTCACCCTGGCTTCCACTACAACCACTACCGGAACCCATGTGCTGACAGTTTACACTTCCGAACCGAATGGTCTTACCGATCAGGTACTCAGCAACGACACCCTGCGCAAAACATTCTCCGTTTATGAAACAGCAGCCGCTCCCCTCTTTGAAGGATTCGAGGAAAGCAGTTTCCCCCGTGCCAACTGGGGTGTTCAGAACGTAACCGGCGGAACCACCTGGGAGCGCAACAACAATCCGAGGAACGCCCGTACCGGAAACGGCTCCATGTTCATCAACAACCCGAATGCAGCCAATACCAACAACGCGCTGGATTATTTCATCTCACCCATCGTGATCAACTCGGCCAGCTTCGACTCCATGTATGTGGATTTCGACCTTGCCTACCGTGCCGGCAACCAGTATCCCGGTTCGACCGTATTCCCGCTCGATACGCTTGAGATTCTGGCTACCAGCGATTGCGGTGCCACCTTCACCCCGGTATGGAAGAAGTTCGGTAACGAACTGCAGACGGTCAACGATCCGAACTACACGTTCACCGATGTGTTCAGCCCGGTTCGTGCCAACGAATGGAAGCGCTTCCGCGTCTATCTAACACCGTTCGTGGGAAGCAGCAACTTCCAGCTCTATTTCGCCTCACGCGGCAACAAGCAGAACAATATCTGGCTCGACAACATCAACATTTACAGCCAGACCCTGCCCAGAAGGTTGAAAGATCAGGGCTATCTGATTTATCCCAATCCGTTCAACGGCAGCTTCCTGATCCATCATTCCGCTGTAGAACCACCTGTCGACCTGCAGGCTGCCCAGGTGTTCAATGCCGCGGGACAACTGGTATGGGACAAACGCTATAACGGAAATGCCGACCGCCAGATCAGGGTTGACCTTGGCAACAAGGCCAACGGCATGTATGTGCTGAAACTGATTTATACCAACAAGACGGTCATCGAGCGGATTGTTAAACACTAATTGACCATTTACAATTCCTTGAACAGCGGTTGCACTGGCAGCCGCTGTTTTTTTTTAGCTAAGTCCTCTCCTGCTCACAGCCTACCCTAACCCCTCCAAAGGAGGGGGACAGTATCCGATTAAATGAGATGCAGTTGATTTCCCCTGAACATTCACGGCCTCCCCTAACCCCTCCAAAGGAGGGGAATAGTATCCGCTTAAATGAGATCAAGTTGATCTCTACTGAACCCTCCAGACCTCCCCTAACCCCTCCAAAGGAGGGGAAACTTACACCTAAGGAAGTGCGGAGGAAGCGCAATCACCAGCATTGAACATTCTCCCGGTCTTGCCGTTATTAAAGGAGTAAGCGCATCAAAACAAAATTGTCCGTTTAACTTTACACCCGATGAATACCTTCAGCCTAAGCGAACTCACCCGTCAACATATTACGGATCCCATTCTACAGTCTATCACCGGGAAAGTTGATTCCGGGGAACGAATCAGCGATGAAGACGGGCTTTATCTTTTTGAAAAGGGTACTCCCTCCTTCACGGGTATGCTGGCCAACAAAATCCGGGAACGGAAACATGGGCACCGCACCTATTTCAACAGGAACTTCCATATTGAACCCACCAATATCTGTGTGTTCAGTTGTAAATTCTGTTCCTATTCACGTCTCTACGCCCACCGGGAAGCGGGCTGGGAACTGAGTACGGAGCAGATGCTCGATATCGTAAAGAAATACGACGGTCAACCGGTAACCGAAGT
>CAZZLI010000129.1:0-7145 GCA_964655055.1 uncultured Ferruginibacter sp. | reverse complement strand
TGCAGCCCGGTGGTCAGCCGTACCTATACCTTCATCGGAAACGGTAACTGGACCCAGGCTTCCAACTGGGAAGGGGGGCTGATTCCCCCGGCCCTGCTGCCAAATGGCGACCAGATCGTCATCAACCCTGTTGCGGGCGGCGAATGCCTGCTCAATACCTCCCAAACCATACCCCGGGGCAGCATCCTGCGGGTAGTGGCCGGAAAGCGTTTCCGGATTCAGGGGAATCTCTCCATGGACTGACTGGAAATCTCCTGTAATGCACAAGGATTGTGCGGTACCTGTGTAAAAAATCACCGTTTGTTAATGATAATTTAACATTGGGCTGAAACTGTCTTGTTACCTTGCTATAGATCAAAGACCTTATCCCGTCCAGAAAACTAATTCCATCCGGGAACCCGGAAAAAATTGGGTATCAGACCTTTGACCTTAACACCGTTCAAAAAAATCACCCAACCGGCAAACGCCTTTCGTATGGAAGAACAAGCTTTTTCTACCGTTGACGCCATTCTCAACGCCCATTCCCAGGAAGAAGTCAAGTCTTACGTCGACAACATGATCCGGTCGATACGGCTAAGGACCCAGAACGACCAGGAGATTTCCGTTTTCTCGGAAAACGTGATGAACAGGCTCCAGATGTTCAGCCCCTTCCAGATCAGTTCCCGCGAGTGGAGCAATATCAAGCTGGCCGGCATCCTCTTCAACCGGGTCCGTCAGCGCTATCTGGTGGTCTAGCCTCCTGTTTTCCCGCCATTGGCCTAACTTTGCCCCGTGAAACGGGTAATCGTATTTTTATTGTTACTTACTTATGCCTGCTCCTCGCTGGGCATCAGTTTCGATTTGTTCTATTGTTGCGGAAAGCTGAAACGGATCAGCATCGTGCCGGCAGCGGAAAACACTTGTTGCTGCAAAAAGAAAGGCGGATCCTGTTGCAGCCATCAGCTTCTTACCTATTCCATACAGCACGATCAGGAAGCCGCAGCCCCCTCAGCCCTGAGTTTCCAAAAGGTATTTCCGGCGATGCATTTATCCGGATATGATTTTATTGTCGCCGCTCCGCTTTTTTTATCCCGGCAAAAAGTAGCCGCCTCCGATTCTTCCCCGCCATTTCCCACTGGATCACGGCACAAGCTGCATTGTTGTTTTCGGATATGATTTGAACGCCGGAACCCGCTTCGGCATTTCGTTCATTTCATTTCTGTAAAACTATCTTATGCGTATTATTGTCCTTTTTTTTGGGTCTTGTCTGATTTCCGTAACCGGATTCAGCCAGCAGCCCGACAAACTATCCATCGCCCGCTATCGGGTACTCGGTGCCTGTGAAATGTGTAAGGACCGGATTGAATCGGTGCTCAAAATACCGGGTGTAGCCTATTCCCGCTGGAATGCCGAAACCAACCTGCTTTACGTCGCTTTCGACAGCACGCGGACAGGAAGGGTACAGATGCTTAGGAAAATTTCCGATGCCGGCCATGACAATGAGCTGTTCATCGCTGCGAACAAGACCTATAACCGGCTTCCGGCCTGCTGTCACTACGATCGCGATACTGTGGCACTCCGCATTCCCGATACTGCAGCCAATCTGTCCACTCCAATCCGAACCATCCCGGGTCTTGTGCGCGGAAGCTTCCCCGACGGCAGGGAAATTCCTTTGGTGAATGCCACCCTGACGCTGCTCTCCGATGAATCAGCCACGCTCACCGATACCTCCGGGCGCTTTCTTCTTGTTTCCGAAGTTCCGGATGCACTTGTTGTCAGCCATGCAGGATTCAAAACCGATACCATATCGCTCGACAATCCGCATCCACTTGTTGTGACGCTGAAGAGCGACGGTTCCTCAACCCTCGCTGAAGTGATGGTGCGGAGCAGGCAGCAAACCGCTTTTGTACCTACCCGTTCTGTATTGAATACATTGAACATCGGTACCCGCGAGCTGGCCAAGGCCGCCTGCTGCAACCTTTCTGAAAGTTTTGAAACAACGCCTTCGGTGGATGTGGCCTACTCCGATGCCGCTACCGGCGTAAGGCAGATACAGTTGCTCGGACTTTCGGGCAGTTATGCTCAGTTGCTGATGGAGAATATGCCCGAAGCCAGGGGCTTGTCGGGCAGTTATGGCCTCACCTTTATTCCCGGGCCCTGGGTTTCCGGCTTACAGGTCACAAAGGGAACCGGTTCGGTGGTGAATGGTTATGAAAGCATTTCTGGACAGATCAATGTGGATGAAGTGAAACCGCTTACCATGGACCGGCTCTATGTAAATGCCTACACGGGCAGTATGGGCCGTCTGGAGTCGAGCGTGAACCTGTCGCAAAAACTGAACGAGCGCTGGGCGACCGCCTTGCTGCTGCATGCCAACGGAGTGGTGCGGAAAAACGATATGAACGGCGATGGGTTTCTTGATATGCCGGTGGGGCGGCAGCTCAATCTTATCAATCGATGGCAGTATACCGGGTCCGGCGGACTCCGCGCCCAGTTTGCGGTCAAATGGCTTTCCGACAACCGCCAGGCGGGTGAACTCACATTCGATCCCAAGACAGACAAGCTGGGCACCAGCCACTATGGCGTCGGGGTAGCTGTGAACCAGGGGGTGCTGTCCGGAAAAATCGGCTATGTGTTTCCCGGCAAGCCGTATAAAAGTATCGGGCTGATGCTGTCGGCCATGCAGTACAGCAATGATGCCTATTACGGCATCCGGCCTTACGATGCCCGGCAGCATTCGGTTTATGCCAACCTGATCTACCAGTCGATCATCGGGAGCACCCTGAACGAATTCAAGACAGGTATCAGTTTCATGAACGACCGCTACAACGAGCAGTTCAACGGGCTGAATTTTTCACGTCGCGAAACGGTGCCCGGTGTTTTTGCGGAATATACCTGCACCGCCATTTCTTCCTTAACGATTGTGGCAGGTATTCGTGGTGATTATCATAACCGCTTCGGGTTCTTTGCCACACCCCGCTTGCATCTGAAATATGATATCGCTTCCGGAACTGTTCTGCGCTTTTCAGGAGGTTCGGGCTTCCGAATGGCCAATGTTTTTGCTGAAAATACCGGAGCGCTGGTGAGTTCAAGGAGCATACAGTTGCCGTTTCAAGGGAGCGATGCATATGGTTATGGGCTGCAACCCGAGCGTGCCTGGAATTTCGGATTCGGTCTGGTGCAGCGTTTCCGGCTGAACAACCGGAGCGGAACAATCGGTCTTGATGCCTACCGTACAACGTTCCGCTCGCAGACGGTGGCCGACTATGACTTCAATCCGCAAACACTGTTGTTGTACAATCTCGACGGGCGCTCCTTCAGCAACAGCCTTCAGGCGGAAATCAATGCAGAGCCACTGGAAAAGCTGAGCGTGCGCCTGGCCTACCGCTGGCTCGACGTCCGGACAACCTACAATGGCAAATTGCTGGAAAAGCCGCTGGTTGCCCGTCACCGCGCCTTTATCAACCTGGCCTACGAGACATCAAGTAACTGGCTTTTTGATTTCACCCTGCAATGGCTGGGCCGGAAGCGCCTGCCCAATACGAGCTTCAACCCGTCCGACAAACAGCTGGGCGATTATTCACCTTCCTATGTGTTGATAAACGCACAGGTCACAAGGCATTTCGGCGAGCGTTGGGAGGTATATGCCGGCGCGGAAAACATCGGAAACTATATGCAGCAGCGGCTGTTCATTTCGCCCGAACAGCCCTTCGGTCCGTATTTTGACGGATCGATTGTATGGGGCCCGGTCAACGGCAGGAATATTTATGCCGGACTTCGTTATAAGATTGGTTCTTCTAAATAAAACTAATCGCAACGATCAGTTCAGTCCGTAAAGCTGGCGGAAAATCGTTTTGCCGTCGTCGTTGCCCAGGAATGTTTTGTTGCAGGCCCTTTCGGGATGGGGCATCATGCCGGTGACATTTCCTTCCTTGTTTGAAATACCGGCGATATTCAGCAGTGCGCCGTTGGGATTCGCTGCGGTCGTGATGTTGCCTTGCGCATCGCAGTAGCGGTATCGGATCTGTCCGTTCTTGCTGATGGATTCCAGCG
This sequence comes from uncultured Ferruginibacter sp., assembly GCA_964655055.1. Taxonomy (GTDB): domain Bacteria; phylum Bacteroidota; class Bacteroidia; order Chitinophagales; family Chitinophagaceae; genus Ferruginibacter. Next base: position 3,113 of record CAZZLI010000129.1, on the reverse strand, counting down.
TTTTCGGGTCGGCATAATAACGGCCTTCGCCATGTGCAACCGGTATTTTGAGGGCTGTTCCGCCCTGGTCATTCCCTTCGCTGATATGGATGTTCTTGCAAACAAACCGTTGTTTTTTGTTGCGCAGCAAAACCCCCGGCAGGAGTCCGCTTTCGCAGAGGATCTGGAATCCGTTGCAGATGCCGAGTACACGGCCTCCCTGCTGCGCGAATCCGATTACGGATTGCATCATGGGGCTGAACCGGGCTATGGCTCCGCAGCGCAGGTAATCGCCGTAACTGAATCCGCCGGGAAGCACCAGGCAATCACCGGTAGTGAATATGCTGATGTCGCGGTCCTTGTGCCAGAGCATGATCACTTCCTGCCCCAGTTCTTCCTGAAGGGCAGTTGCCATATCACGGTCGCAGTTGCTGCCGGGGAAAACCACAATGCCGAATTTCATAGTGTGGTGATTTTTATTTTGAATGCGTTGTTTGCATGACGCTTTTCCGCCTGAATGTTTACAGTGCAAAATAGCTGAATGCCAGTACAAATGCAACAATCAGCCAGTGGAAGAACAGCGGTACAATTGGTCGTTCGGGATAGTAAAAGGCGCTGCCGGTGAATGCCGAAAGCGGAATGGCACAGAGGATCCAGTAGCTGAAATTGCTGGTGGTATTGATAAAGGGTACAAACAGCGCCACCACGAAATAGATGAAGATCAGGTTCCAGCTCTTGCGGGTTTGCACCAGTTGCCTCAGGAAATATTTACGGATGAAGATGAAGCCGATGGCCGCAGCCAGCAGCACGATGATGATGGCCGCTACCGCCCAGTCGGTCTTCTGGAACCGGGGCAGGCTGAGGGCCGGCCGGGGAAAGGAAAACAGGTGCATCCGGTCGGTCAGAAACGCATAAGCGGCAAAGAAATAATAGGGACTGAAAATTCCGAACAGCGCGATCAGCCATTCCGAGGGATTGAAGGCGCGGGTGAACAGCAATCCGAAAATGATCAGGGCTACAAATGCGATGGAAGGGGCATAAAGAAATGTGGTGATGCCGATGACCATACCGATGTTGAACAGGGTTGCCAGAGGTTTCTTGAGGGTATGCAGGTTGCTCATGCTGCCCCATACGCCAATCAGCAGCGAATTGACCAGAAGCGGAGCCGAAAGGATGTTCCATTCGCTGAACAGGGAAGTGATCAGCAGGTACGACATCGCAATCAGGTAATTGGGTTTCTGCAGCAGGCGCTGGTCGTTGGCGATCCGGTTGAACGAAAGCGCCTGGGTGAACAGCAGCAGGAAACTGATGGTTGGGTAAATCACCGGAAACGCGTTTCCGGCAAGGGAAAGCCTTGAGAGCAGGGCGTTGAAGAGGATGCCGTCGGTGGGTGCGGGTACCGGTTTGGTGGGGTGCAGGAAAGAAGGCAGTTTGAGCAGGATGCCGTAAACCAGAAGCAGGAAGTTGTTGTACGGGTTGTTGGCTTTGAAGATACCGGTCACTAAAGCTCCGTTTATGGTGGCACAAAAGTGTGCAATAATTGTTGCTTTAAAAAATCAAATTGACCTGCGTTCGTACAGGTGCTCGGGAATGGCAAACGTAAAAATTTCAAAGGTCGATTTTCGCGAAAACGAGCTGGCTGCGCAGGATGGCCGGAACAATAACCTGCCTTGACCCAGTCTGCTTTGCATAACGGGGCATAAATTCCACGCCCTTTTCATAGGTCTTGTAACTCGGATGTCGGCGCAGGCTGCCCGAGCCCGATATGGCATTGTCCATCATCAGGCTTTCCCTTTTGGTGATATCGTTGAAGAGGATATGCAGGCCATCTGCGGAATAAAATGTGCCGAAGGAGAGGTGGTTGTCGTTTTCATCGGAGAACTGCTGCTTGGCTACCACATTGTTCCACTCGAGTTCGCCGTTGGCGGAAATACCGGTGGCGAGGATATTCTCATAATAGTAGCGGATATTCTGCGCACTGCCACCGGGGCCGTAGAAACTGTTGAACGGCCGGTAGAAATTTCCGTAGAAGGGGTCGTAAAAATAATAGGGTGAAATGCCGTTGTTCCAGAAGGTGTTCCGGTTCCAGACCGGATTGGGGTTCACATTGCTTTGCGTGTTGAAGAACTCGGAAAGGATGATCAGGCCTCCGTCTTTTTTCAGCAGGATCTGCCTGAGTTCGAAGTCATCGAAAATACTCCTGTTGCTGCCGGAGCTTTTTGCGGCGTTCCGGATGCTGTCGCCCAGCGGGATGAAGGTATTGCGGATGAGGGAGTCGTTGCGGGCATCCCAGAACGAGGCGAACAGGCCATCTACATTTCCACCTTGTTCCGTGTTGTAAAACGAGGTAATGATATATCGCTTGTTCAGGTTGTCGGCCTTGCAGACGATGGCGCCGAGATAAGCGCTGTCGATGGTGATCTTGCGGGAAACCAGATTGTCGGAAAGCGCCGCTTTCTTGTAGAGGTAAAGCGTATTGCCGTACCCTTTCCGGTTCTCGTTTCTGGTGCCGATGAATACCAGGGTCCCTTCGTTGTCGAGCAGGAAGTCGTCGTAGATATCCCGTTGATGGGTATAGGGCAGCACCATGCTGCTCTGGTACTGTTTTTCCATCCGGTTGTTGTAAAGCAGGGTATTGAACAGCAATCCTCCCTCGGTTTTCTGCAGCTTGAAGATCATGATGTGCTGCCTGTTGTCGCTTTTCACCAAAGAATAAACGCTGTTGTCGCCGAAACCGCCCACCTGGGTGGTGTCAAGTTCCACCGGATCGCCGGAAATTTTTCCTTCGTTGTCGAACCGGGCCCACATACAGTGTACGATGCCTTTTTTCTGATACTGGTAGATCAGGTAGAACTGATTCGGATAGCTGATGGATTCGACATTCAGCGTGCGGCCGGGCAAAAAATCGAGCGGAATCACTTTTTTCAACCGCATGGAGTCGTCAAACACATTCAGGGCATGCTGCCAGCTGAGTTTCTCCAGGACGATAAGATTGCTTCCCTGCCTTCCGATGATTTCGAAATTCATACTGCGTCCGTCTTCCTTCAGCGGATCGGAAAGGGTGATGTTCTGGGCAGTTGCGAAAAAGGACAGGAGAAGGAATAGGCCGGTCAGTATCCTCATGGCTGTATTGC
>CAZZLI010000128.1:0-7246 GCA_964655055.1 uncultured Ferruginibacter sp. | reverse complement strand
CTTTGCAGGGCCAGGTAGGTCATCGTGTCCATGGGGTTGGAAATCACGATGATGATGGCTTCGGGTGAATGTTTCAGGATGTTTTCCGTGACACCTTTCACAATGCCGGCATTCACGCCTATCAGTTCTTCCCTTGTCATACCGGGTTTGCGGGGCAATCCGGAGGTGATGACCACCACATCGCTGCCGGCGGTTTTGCTGTAATCGTTGGTACTGCCGGTGATCATGGTATCGAAGCCCAGCAGGGTGGCGGTTTGCATCATGTCCTGAGCCTTGCCTTCGGCGATGCCTTCCTTGATGTCGAGTAATACCAGTTCCTTACAAAGTTCTTTCCGGGCGATGTTATCGGCACAGGTGGCGCCTACGGCCCCTGCACCTACTACGGTTACTTTCATTTTATTGACGGTTTATTTTTTATTTAAAGCAAAGTTAGGTGCAAGAAGGGTATTGTAGATTTGGAGTATTGTCTTGATTTTTTTCATACGTTTAAAGTCAACCGGCACAAGCACCCGAAGCCAAATTTCCCATTTCGCCCTACTATCGTTACTTTCGCGGCGTAATAGGATTGAACACGAAAAATCATCAATAGACATGGCAACTACTGCAGATATGCGCTCCGGACTGATCATCAAAGTGGACGGCAGTCTTTATTCCGTTATCGAATTCGGACAAAACAAGACCGCCCGTGCAGCGGCCAAAGTATGGGCCAAGCTCAAGGGCGTCGACAACAACCGCACTATCGAGCAGACCTGGAACAGCGGCGAAACCATCTACCCCGTGCGTGTCGAGAAAAAGGCTTTCCAGTACCTGTATAAGGACGATACCGGGTACAGTTTTATGGATAACGAGACTTTCGAACAGATCACCGTACCCGAAAACATGGTTGACGCCCCCAAATTCCTCAAGGAAGGGCAGGAGGTTCAGGTGCTGATCAACGGCGAAACCGAACAGCCCATGGGTGTGGAATTACCCGATAAGATTGTGTTGAAAGTCACCTACAGCGAGCCCGGCATGCGGGGCGATACCGCCACCAAAACCCTGAAGCCTGCTACTGTAGAAACAGGTGCCAATGTGAATGTCCCTCTCTTTGTGAATGAAGGCGAATTGATTCGGGTCAATACCAAGACCGGTGAATATGTTGAACGGGTTAAGGAATAACCGGATTCCTAATACTGAACTCAACCGGCTGCATAAGGCCGGTTTTTTTATTCTATACGAAAGTGGAGTCATACGAAAATGATTTATAAACCAGCCCGAAATTTTCCCCGTAGAATGCCGATGTGGTAACAGTCCGGGCCAATTGAACTGGTTCATTCCAAATATCCAATCGGTATTACCCTGTTTTTCCGATTTTTTTCATTTTTGGCCATTTTCTCCCCTTTTTCCCTCACTTTTGCCCCTAAACCCTGCAATTTTGCCCAAAAACGGGGTCAGATTGCTAGACGGTAAACCTCCAAAAAAAACTGCTTACCATGGATATCAAGCAAATTCAGGAGTTGGTCAAACTCATCAACAAGACCAATATCGGGGAAATAACCATTGAAGAAAACGGGGTTAAAATCACCATCAAGCAGAAGAAGGAACCCGCGCAGCATTTTTCCGGAACCCTGCCTGCCCAGATGATTGCCGCTCCTGCTCCCGTAGCCGCAGCTCCGGCAATTCCGGCTCCTGCACCCGCATCCCCTGCTGCTCCTGCACCGGCACCTTCAAAAGCAGATAAGCTGATTACCATCAAGAGTCCTATGATCGGTACATTTTACCGCCAGAGTGGTCCGGGCAAGCCCATTTTCGTGAATGTGGGCGATGAGATTGCCCCGGGCAAGGTGGTCTGCATCATAGAAGCCATGAAGCTGTTCAACGAAATCGAAAGCGAGATCAGCGGCCGCATTGTGAAAGTGCTGGTTGACGACGCAAGCCCGGTGGAATATGATCAGCCGCTCTTCCTGGTAGAACCCCTCTAATCCCAAGCACGCATGTTTAAGAAGATATTGATTGCCAACCGTGGCGAGATCGCCCTTCGTGTCATCCGCACCTGCCGGGAGATGGGCATCAAGACAGTTGCCGTTTACTCCACGGCCGATAAGGACAGCCTGCATGTGAAGTTTGCCGACGAGGCGGTATGTATCGGCAAGCCCGCCAGCACCGACTCTTACCTGAACATACCCTTCATCATGGCTGCGGCCGAAATCACCAATGCCGATGGCATCCATCCGGGCTATGGCTTTCTGGCGGAAAACGCCCGCTTCGCGCAGATCTGCACCGAATCGGGCATCAAGTTCATCGGCCCCACGCCTGAGATGATCAATGCCATGGGCGACAAGATTACGGCCAAGCAGACCATGATTGCAGCCGGAGTTCCTGTGGTTCCCGGAGTTGAGGGACTGCTGGAAAGCGTCGATCATGCGAAAGCATCGGCAAAAACCATTGGATATCCAGTGATCCTCAAAGCCACAGCCGGTGGGGGAGGCAAGGGTATGCGGGTGGTTTGGAAAGAAGACGATCTGGAAAAAGCTTACGATACGGCAAGGGCCGAAGCCGCTGCTTCGTTCAAGAATGACGGCATTTACATGGAGAAATTCGTGGAAGAGCCCCGGCATATCGAAATACAGATTGCCGGCGATCAGTTCGGTAATGTCTGCCACCTGAGCGAGCGCGACTGCAGTATTCAGCGGCGGCACCAGAAACTGGTGGAGGAATCGCCCTCACCCTTCATGACCACCGACCTTCGGGAAAAGATGGGTGAAGCGGCCATCAAGGCGGCCAAGGCCATCAATTATGAAAGCGTGGGTACCATCGAGTTCCTGGTCGATAAGTACCGCAATTTCTATTTCATGGAAATGAATACCCGCATCCAGGTGGAACACTGCGTTACCGAGGAGGTGATCAATTACGACCTGATCAAGGAACAGATCAAAATAGCCGCCGGCCACAAGATCAGCGGCAAGAATTATTATCCGGCCATGCATGCCATCGAGTGCCGCATCAATGCCGAAGATCCCTACAACGATTTTCGGCCCAGTCCCGGAAAAATAACCGTGCTCAATACCCCGGGCGGCCATGGGGTTCGGGTGGACAGCCATGTCTATGCCGGCTATGTGATTCCTCCTTATTATGACAGTATGATCGGCAAGCTGATCACAGTGGCCCAGACCAGGGAAGAAGCTATTAATACCATGTACCGGGCCCTCAGTGAATTTGTTGTGGAGGGCATTAAAACCACCATACCTTTCCATTTGCAATTGATGCAAAATGCCGATTTCCGCAGCGGGAACTTCACGACCGAGTTTCTGGAAAGTTTTGAAATGAAGAAGTGACTTACCCGATTATGGTTGATTAACGAGATTGCGTTATACCAGATTAATATATCTCAAAAAACAAATTCTACTGACTAATCAAAAAAAAAGTATGAAAAAGATTATCGCACTCACAACAATCGCTGTTTCCATTTCAATGCTGACCATGGGCCAGGAGGCGGCCTCAACCGCTGTACACAAACTTGAACTCAGGGCGGGGGTAGGTCTCTTGACCGTACCCGAAATAGGCACCACCATTGCTGCAGCTGTCGGCGCTTCGCTGGTGCCTGCCGGTTATTCCGATATCAAGGTTACCTCAACAGTTCCGGCTGTTCCTGTTTCGTTCCTGATTCATCCCGACAATCGGTTCAGCTATGGTGCCGATATCATCTTCAATGGCATGTCATCCGACTTCAGTTATACCAGTGGTTCGAAAAGTTCGGTCAAGTCCAATTTCTTCACCATCTTGCTTCGGGGCGATTACCGCTATATCAACAAGGATGGCTTCAAACTTTATGGCAGTCTGGCAGCGGGTCCGAGTTTCTTTAAGTCCACCGGAACCACCGGTTCTTCTACTTCAACCCGCCTCGGGTATCAAATTACGCCAATCGGCCTGAGTTTTGGTAGTAGCTTCGTGGGTTGGGCCGAACTGGGCTTCGGTTTCAGAGGATTGATTTCAGCCGGACTTGCTTACCGATTCTAATTATGCAAACCTTTATCAAATTCAATAACAAACAAATGAGCAGACTCATCTTATGGGCCGGTCTTGTTGCTTTCAGTGCTTGCAACTCTGCCAATCCCGACCGAAACGCTTCAGGCACCGACTCGCTCCGTGCCGACACTTCTGTCAAAACCAGCCCGCTGGATACCGTTGTAAATGCAAATCCGGATTCAATGGCCCATGAAATCGCCACCCTTTATCTGGTGGTGGCTGATACGGCTTCCGACTATGATGTGCTCGATAAGAAGATGGAGGCCATGGGCAAACAGTACAAGATGGAAGTCGACCGTATGGACCGTGTCTACAACCGCAAGAAAAACCTGATTGCGCTGCCCGATAACCACTCCGATAAACTTTATGCAGGTACGTATGTGCCCCGGCGCTTTCCTTCAAACAGCCTTAGTCTTGAATACCTGAAAACGTACCAGCCGGGATCGGGTGAAAAAACCATCGCGCTGGTGGCAGGTATCTTCGAAAAGGAGAGCTCGGCCGACAGCGTAGTTGCGTCCATCCAAGCCGCCGAAAAGAAGGCGTTCAAGCTGAAGGCGAATATCGATCTGGGCTGTATCCACTGAATCTGCTGACGAAAGGCAGGTTATAACGAAGTCATGGATAAAGATCCTCAAAGCTTGCTTGTGCTCATAGGCGCAGGAGCGATTGGTGTGGCGGTCGCGCGCCGGGTCGGGTCAGGCATGCATATCCTCCTGGCAGATTTGAATGTTGAAAACACCAGGAAGGCCGCTACCACTCTGAGCGATGCCGGTTTCAGGGTAAGTTCTGCTACTGTTGACATTTCATCCGACATTTCCGTACGGGAGCTTGTACAAGAGGCCTGCACATTGGGTCCCATAGAGGCTGTGATTCTCGCTGCCGGTGTTTCCCCTGTTCAGGCCACGCCTAAAAAAATACTGGAAGTAGATTTATATGGCACCGCCCTGGTTCTTGAGGAATTCGGAAAAGTAGTTGCCCGGGGTGGTGCAGGATTGGTGATCGCATCGCAGTCAGGCCATCGCCTGCCACCCTTGCCGAGCGATCAAAATAAGGCTTTGGCCCTTTGCCCTGCAGCTGAATTGTTGGACCTCCCTATCCTGGGGCCTGTCAAAACGGGAGATTCATTATCGGCCTACCAGATTTCTAAGCGGGGGAATGTGTTGCGTGTGATGGCTGAATCAGTTCGCTGGGGTAAAAGAGGTGCGCGTTTAAATGCTATCAGCCCCGGCATCATCATGACCCCACTTGCCAAAGATGAATTGAGCGGCCCAAGAGCTTCAACATACAGAAGGATGATTGAGGCTTCCGCGGCCGGCAGGGCCGGAACTCCTGATGAAGTCGCAACCGTAGCCTCTTTACTGATGGGACAGCAGGGGGCATTTATCACTGGCAGCGATTTTCTTATGGATGGAGGTGTTACCGCCGCATATTGGTACGGTGAACTGCAGCAAGGAACTTTTGAAACCGATGGCACTGAACGCCAGGCTCAATAGTTTGATCCCGCCAAAGATTGATTTCCGATTGTTATTCCCCGGGTTACTTGAACGCACCTATAAATAACATGAATCTTTGTATCAAGGGATGTTGGAGGTAATCAGTACGGTTTTGGTATCCACATTCTGGGTAATGCCCGAAAAGTTGATGTTGATCTTGTTAATGGATTCGATGTTGCCGTATTTCGGCGCGATGTAATTCTGGATATCGCTGGTGAGTCCGGTTGCCGGAATCAGCGAACTGCTCACGCTGCTGTTCACCCGGGTCACATTATTATAGGTGATGCCGTTTACCACACGGGTGGCTCCCTTTTCAGCAATCGAATAGTTGATAACGATGGGAACGGGAAGTGGCACATTCGGAATAGTCAGGTTGAACGACTGCGACCAGGTGGTTCCCACAGCCGCATCGCTTTTCAGGTAGAGCAGTTCCAGCTGGGTTCCTCCGGCCACTCCGCCGCCCAGGCCCCGGAACGTGTAATACTCATTTCCTGATTGATTGTAATATTCGCTGGTATTGCCGTTCGAATTGGTGAAAACCCGATAGGTCCGGCTTCCTACAAGGGTGTCACGGCTGGTGGAGGTCAGCGTATAATTGGTCGTGGTATTGGTGCTGTTATCGGTTACCCGGTATTGCCAGGTCAGACCGGGTGCAAAACTCATGAACGGGTCGGGGGCTGTTGGGGTGTTGGACTTTTTGCAGGAAAAAAAGGCCAGAGTAAGGAGAACAGGCGCTACTTTAGAAATAAGCTTCATATTTTATAGGTTTTACGGGTAAATATCGGTTTTTTTGCCTGAAAATGATTTTTTAATCCTTATCTTCGCGCTCCCAAAAAATATGGCGAAACAGGCACTTATCAAACAGGACGGCATCATTCTGGAAGCGCTGAGCAACGCCATGTTCAAGGTGAAATTGGAAAACGGTCACGAAATCCTGGCCACCATCTCCGGAAAAATGCGCATGCACTACATCCGCATCCTGCCGGGCGACAAGGTGGGTGTCGAGATGAGTCCGTACGATCTGTCGCGGGGACGGATCATTTTCCGGTATAAATAAAAAGCCCCGTTTTCAAACACCGCTAAACGCAACGATCATGAAGGTAAAGGCCTCCATCAAAAAAAGAAGTGTTGACTGCAAGATTGTACGCCGCAAAGGGGTACTCTTTGTCATCAACAAGAAAAACCCCCGCTTCAAGCAGCGCCAGGGTTGATTTTCAAACAGCAAATTCCAACAACAAACCAACCAACAAGCATACATTATGGCGCGGATAGCCGGTATCGACTTACCAAAAAACAAAAGAGGCGAAATAGGACTGACCTATATCTATGGCATCGGGAATTCAACCGCCCGCTACATCCTCTCGAAGGCGGGAATTTCCCACGACAAGAAAGTGCATGAGTGGAACGACGATGAGCAGACCGCCATCCGGAACATCATCAACAATGAGTTCAAAACCGAAGGCGCACTGCGCAGCGAAGTACAGCTGAACATCAAGCGCTTGCTCGACATCGCCTGCTACCGTGGCCTGCGTCACCGTAAAGGCCTGCCGCTCCGTGGCCAGCGCACACGCACCAACAGCCGCACCCGCAAGGGCAAGCGCAAGACCGTGGCCGGCAAGAAGAAGGTAGCCAAGAAATAAGCGGTAAACCCCGGCACTGCCGGATACCATACAAGGGCTTCATCAATTAAAACAACGCCGGATCGCACCGGAGCCTGCAGGAGGGTTGTTTTAAGTCCCGCAAGGGAT
>CAZZLI010000127.1:0-7297 GCA_964655055.1 uncultured Ferruginibacter sp. | reverse complement strand
GTCATCTCCACCATACTCATCAGGCTTTCATTCACAGTGGAAGGACTGATGAACAACCTGCTGGTGATTCTTGCCGTAGTTTTCGGATTGGGCATTCTTTACATACACAACAAATTTGAGGAAAGTGTAAGTATGGAAATCAGCAAACAGTAAATACTATAATCCTGCGAATCCTGATTCAGATAAAAAGGATAGTGACGGGAGGCACTCAAGAGGACTCGTACTTCAGATGCTGCAAGCCGCATTTTAGTGTTCATCAATAAATGGTTATTTTGCCCCATGCTGCAAGCGGTTCAGATCAAAAAAACATATGGCAGTCTTGAAGTTCTCCGGGGCGTTGACCTGCAGGTCGAACGCGGTGAGATTGTCTGTATTGTAGGTTCTTCGGGCGCGGGGAAAAGCACGTTGCTCCATATCCTGGGCACTCTCGACAGGGCCGACAGCGGCAGTATCCTGATCGGGGGCCGCGAAATCAGCGGATTGGGAACTTCGGCACTGGCCCGTTTCCGCAACAAGCATATCGGTTTTGTCTTCCAGTTCCATCACCTGCTCCCTGAATTCAGTGCACTGGAAAATGTATGTATTCCGGGATGGATCGGTGGAAGACGGAAAAAGGAGGTGGAGAAACGGGCTGCAGAACTGCTGGCCTTGCTCGGACTATCCGAACGGGTCAACAACAAGCCCGGCGAACTCAGTGGCGGCGAACAGCAGCGGGTAGCCGTGGCCCGGGCCCTTATCAACGATCCTGCTATCGTGATGGCCGACGAGCCTACCGGAAATCTCGATAGCGCAAACGCCCGCTCACTGCACCATCTTTTTATTGATTTGCGCAACCAGTTCAGCCAAACTTTCCTGATTGTCACCCACAACGAGGAACTGGCGCAAATGAGCAACCGCACCATCCACATGCGTGATGGCATGATCATGTAGGGGATATTCCGAACTGAATTTTTGATGAGGTATTTGCGCTAAACTCTTGGCCTCCAGGGTATTTCCGCAATGCCTTTGCTGTGGGCGATATGCCGGGCCAGCATGAAGAGGTAATCGCTGAGCCGGTTGAGGTATTTGATGACCAGCGGATCGATGGCAAGGCCGTTTTCACGCAGGTTCACGCAAGTGCGCTCGGCACGACGGCAAACGCAACGACAGATATGCGCGGTTGAAACCGCAATATGACCACCCGGCAGGATAAAGAATTTCATGGCCGGAAGTTTATCGTTCATGGTATCGATGCCCTGCTCAAGCCATTCCACATCATGGTCTTTGAGGTCGGGAATTTTCATGGAGGTTTCCTTTTCGGGGTCGCAGGCCAGGGTAGATCCGATAGTGAACAAACGGTCCTGGATTTCCCTGAGAGCGCCGAGTGTCGCCGGGTCGTCGGAAAGGTAGTCGGCAAGCAGGCCGATATGTGAGTTGAGTTCGTCAACCGTGCCGTAGCTCTCAATGCGGATATGGCTTTTGGGTACTTTGGTGCCGCCGATCAAACTGGTACTTCCGCTATCGCCTGTTTTGGTGTAGATCTTGAAGGACATTGAACTTTTTTATAGCAACAAACCAGAAGCCGAAAGGTTCTGTGAAATTCAGGCAGTTGCCGAAGCCTGAATGACTGTGGGCGAGGGGTTGATCCGGTCCCATTCCACCAGTCCGTCGCGGAGCCGGATCACCCGATGCGCAAATCCGGAAATATCTTCCTCATGCGTTACCAGAATAACCGTATTGCCGTCGGCATGGATCTTTCCCAGCATCTCCATGATTTCATAGGAGGTTTTTGAATCAAGATTTCCGGTAGGTTCATCGGCAAGGATGATGGAGGGATCGTTGATCAGGGCGCGGGCGATGGCCACGCGTTGGCATTGTCCGCCGCTGAGCTCGTTGGGTTTGTGATGGCTGCGGTCTTCCAGCCGGACTTTTTTCATCACTTCCATGGCCCGTTCCATCCGCTCTTTTTTTTCCACGCCGGAATAAACCAGCGGCAGGGCCACATTCTCTATAGCTGTAAGTCGGGGCAACAGGTTGAATTGCTGGAACACGAAACCGATTTCGCCGTTGCGCACTTCGGCAAGTTCGTTGTCGGACATACCGCTCACATCTTTTCCATTGAGCAGGTACTTTCCCCGGGTAGGGGTGTCGAGGCAGCCCAGGATATTCATCAGTGTTGATTTGCCCGAACCGCTCGGCCCCATCAAGGCCACATACTCGTTCTTGTTGATGTCCATATCGATGCCTTTCAGCACCTGCAGCTCCTGCCTGCCGAGATAGTAGCTCTTGCAGATGTTTTCAAGATGGATGATGGCTGACATGGATGTGCTGTTGTTTGGAGAAGTTGATGGTTCTGAATCAGGATTTATTGATGGTTTTCGGAACCGTGAAAAAAGAACCCTGTTTTTGCGGTGCCAGAGCCAGTGCTTCCTCTTCGGTAAGCTGACCGCTTACAACATCGGATCGGAGCAGGGGAGCTTCATCGCCGAAATGGGAAAAAGGTTCCACGCCGGTGGTGTCCACTTCATTGAGCCGGTCGATGAAGCTGACCATGCGCTGCAGATCGGTTTTGACGGCTTCACGCTCATCGTTTCCGATGTTCAGCCTTGCCAGCCGGGCAAGTTTGCCGATCAGTTCATCGGTGATTTGCATGGTACAAAATTAGGCGAATGCCGCAATCGGCCCGGGTTGAATTATTTGGATGGCTGAACCCAGGCGCCACCGCGTTTCCCGTCTTGTGCGCACCCGTTAAGTCGAAACAGTTTTTTATCTTCGTCCGCAATGGAAAAAGGAAAAGCGATTGTGATGAGCGGTATCCGGCCCACCGGGTTTTTGCATCTGGGCAATTATTTCGGAGCCATCCGAAACTATGTGAACATGCAGGAGGAATATACCTGCTATTTCATGGTGGCCGACTGGCATTCGCTGACCACGCACCCCGATACCCGCGAACTGAAAGGCCATGTTCATCGTGTACTTGCCGAGAATATCGCCTGCGGACTTGATCCTGAAAAAGCCGCCTTGTATTGCCAGAGCCATGTGCCCGAAACGGCCGAGCTCTATCTCTACCTCAACATGCTGGCTTACAAAGGTGAACTTGAAAAAACCGTGACCTTCAAGGAGAAGGCCCGGCTGCATCCGCAGAATGTTAATGCGGGATTGCTCACCTATCCCGTCCTGCAAACCGCCGATATCATCCTGCACCGGGCTTCGCTGGTTCCGGTGGGTAAGGATCAGGAGCAGCACCTGGAAATGGCCCGCAATTTCGCGCAGCGGTTCAACAGCCGCTATGGCGAGGTGTTTCCCGAACCCCATGCCTTCAACTACAATGCCGAATTGGTGAAAGTACCCTCGCTCGACGGCAGCGGCAAGATGAGCAAAAGCGAGAACCAGCTGGCTACGCTCTATCTCGCCGACGACGACGAGCTGATCCGCAAAAAAGTGATGAAGGCACGAACCGACGAAGGACCAAAGGAACCCCATCAGCCCATGCCTGACTATATACAGAACATCTTCATGCTGATGAAACTGGTGGGCACTTCCGATACCGTAGAAAAATTTACTGCCGACTACAACAACTGCAACATCCGTTACGGCGATATGAAAAAGCAACTGGCCGAAGATATGGTCCGCTTCATTGCCCCGGTCCGCGAAAAGGTAAACGACATTCTTGCCGACGAACCTTACCTGAAGCGGGTGATGGAGCAGGGTGCCGAAAAGGCCCGAAGCAGCGCCCGGGTTACCCTCGACATCGTGCGCAACGCCATGGGGCTCCGGTATTACTGATCGCCCTGTTGTTCCTGATTCCCGGCCCTATATTTTCCGAAAGCTCCGCCGTTTTTCTGACAAAGTTTCCTACATTCACCGCCCGAAAATAATTCAGCACTCACCCAAGATCCCAGGAAAATCGGTATGGCAAAAACCAAAAAACCCAAGCATATAGCGGTAGCCGGAAACATCGGCGCCGGTAAAACCACCCTCACCGAATTACTGAGTAAACATTACAAATGGATTCCGCAGTTTGAAGATGTGGATCATAATCCCTACCTAAACGATTTTTATGAGGATATGCCCCGCTGGAGTTTCAACCTGCAGATCTACTTCCTGAACAGCCGCCTCAAACAACTGCTTGAAATCCACCGCGGAACGGAAACCGTGATCCAGGACCGGACTATTTATGAAGATGCCAACATCTTCGCGCCCAACCTGCACGACATGGGTCTGATGGGCAAGCGCGATTTTGACAATTATTTCAAGTTTTTTGAAACCCTGAAGACTATGGTGCAGCCGCCCGATCTGCTGATTTACCTGAAAGCGTCGGTACCTACCCTGGTTGCCCAGATCCAGAAGCGGGGCCGTGAATATGAGGAGAATATCCGGCTCGATTATCTGAAGAAGCTGAACGATTACTACAACAATTTCATCGACCAGTATAAGGAAGGTCAATTGCTGATTATTGATGCCGATACCAACAAGTTCGCTGAAAACGAAGAACATCTGGGTCAGGTCATCAGCAAGATCGATTCCACCCTCTTCGGATTATTCTGATCCGAAGGGTTATATCCTCCCTCTTGAAGGAAATTTTTTGAAGAAGCATCAGCGTTTGCTGAAGGAACCGCTCACTACAAGTTCTTTGGAGCCTGGCGTGTAGGTATAGAACCCTTCTCCGCTTTTCACACCCAGTTTACCGGCGGTTACCATATTCACCAGCAGGGGACAGGGAGCGTATTTGGGATTACCGAATCCCTCGTGCAGCACATTGAGGATGCTAAGGCAAACATCAAGCCCGATGAAGTCGGCCAGTTGCAGCGGACCCATGGGATGGGCCATGCCCAGTTTCATGACGGTATCGATTTCTTCCACACCGGCCACTTGTTCAAAAAGGCTGATGATGGCTTCGTTGATCATGGGCATCAGGATGCGGTTGGCCACGAAGCCCGGATAGTCGTTGACCACACAGGGCGTTTTGCCCAGTTTACGGCTCAGGGCAACCGTCATTTCGGTTACAGCGGGACTGGTTGCATAGCCATTGATGACTTCCACGAGTTTCATTACCGGCACCGGGTTCATGAAGTGCATACCGATCACCTGTGCAGGACGTTTTGTGGCTGCTGCAATTTTTGTGATGCTGATGGATGAGGTGTTGGTTGCCAGTACACAACCCGCAGGAGCTGCTTCATCCAGCTTTTTGAAGATTTCGAGTTTGAGTCCGCTATTTTCCGTTGCGGCTTCCACCACCAGCTGCGCGTTTTTCACTCCATCCGCAATGGCCGTGTTCGTGCTGATATTGGCCAGGGCAGCGGCTTTCTGTTCTTCGGTGATACTGCCCTTACTGACTTGCCGTTCGAGGTTCTTGCCGATGGTGGCGAGGGCTTTCTCAAGTTGCGCGGCCTGTACATCGATAAGGGTTACCTGGAAACCGCACTGGGCGAATACATGCGCGATGCCGTTGCCCATGGTGCCGGCTCCGATGACACTGACGTTTTTAATATCCATTAGAACAGTAGTTTGATGTTGAACTGCAAGAGCGTTGGCGTTATGGCCAATTCGCTTTGTTACCTAAGGATTGAAATTGTTTGCTTTTCCGGAATAGGTTATTTGAATGCGTTGAGTCCGGTTACATCCAGTCCCGTAATCAGCAGATGCACATCGTGCGTGCCTTCATAGGTGATTACGCTTTCCAGGTTCATCATGTGGCGCATGACAGGGTACTCGCCGGTGATGCCCATGCCGCCGAGCATCTGCCGGGCGTCGCGGGTAATCTGTGTTGCGATTTCACAGGAGTTGCGTTTCGCCATGCTCACCTGCGCCGGAGTCACTTTTCCTTCGTTCATCAGCACGCCGAGGCGCCAGTTGAGCAGTTGTGCCTTGGTGATTTCGGTGATCATTTCGGCCAGTTTTTTCTGCTGTAGCTGAAAGCCGCCTATGGGTCGTCCGAATTGTACGCGTTCCTTGCTGTAGTTGAGGGCTGTGTCATAGCAGTCCATCGCAGCGCCAATTACACCCCAGGCAATGCCGTAACGGGCCTTGGTGAGGCAACTCAGGGGACCTTTCAGTCCTTTTACATTGGGAAGGATATTCTCTTTCGGTACCTTCACATTGTCGAATACCAGTTCGCCCGTAGCGCTGGCCCGCAGGCTCCATTTGCCGTGTGTGGTAGGTGTGGTGAAGCCTTCCATGCCGCGTTCCACGATGATGCCGCGTATTTCGCCGGCATCGTCTTTGGCCCAGACCACGGCCACCTGACTGAAGGGGGCGTTGCTGATCCACATTTTGGCGCCGTTGAGAATCACATGGTCGCCGGCATCACGGAAGTTCGTGAGCATGCCCCCCGGGTCGCTGCCATGGTTAGGTTCGGTTAGTCCGAAACAACCCAGCCATTCGCCGCTGGCCAGTTTGGGCAGGAATTTCTTGCGCTGCGCTTCGCTGCCATACTGGTAAATGGGAAACATCACCAGGCTGCCCTGTACGCTGGCCGTACTTCTTACGCCGCTGTCGCCCCGTTCCAGTTCCTGCATCATCAGGCCGTAGCTGATATAGTCGAGTCCGCCGCCGCCGTATTGCTGGGGCACGGTAGGGCCGAAGCAGCCCATCTCACCCAGTTGTTTGACGATCTGCTCGGGAAACTCTGCACGCTGCGCATAATCTTCGATGATCGGGCTGATCTCCTTCTTCACATAGTTGCGCACACTCTCGCGCACCAGCTTATGTTCTTCGGAAAGCAGTTCGTCGACTCCGAAATAGTCGGGGCTCTGGAAATTGTCGGTTTTGGCAGCCATCGTATGGGTTTTTGGGTTGACCGGTTGCTAGCGGGTTGTCCGCAATTTGCCGGAGGGAATGCGGGTTGGTTTATGCGCCGCAAAGATAATGTTCCACTGCCAATATGCGCCCGGACTTCGCGGCTATGGACCTCTTTGTTTCATCATTTGCGGCATTGGGGTATCGATGTTTTTACAAAACAGTCGGAATCTTTGTTCGTCAGCTCGCTGCGTTATACTGACTGGATATTTGTAATGGACCATGCCGAATGGATATCTGTAATGCGCCAATACCGACTGGATATCTGTAATGCATCAATTTCATTGGCGCAAACAGCAATCACGTCGGCATTCTTCCCAGCCGGGTCTCCACGGGGCTCCTGCGGTTGGGCCCTGGGACCCGGTGTATCATGCACGCAATTATTTTTCATCCGGGGGTATGCTTGTCTGAACCGCTGATTATGCTGATGAAAGGATTCCGCTGATTTTTTTCACGAAAAGCTCAGGGATGGATGTGATTTCCTCCCCCCTTGGGGGGGATCGAGGGGGGCTGCCGGGTT
>CAZZLI010000126.1:0-7359 GCA_964655055.1 uncultured Ferruginibacter sp. | reverse complement strand
ACCCTTCCAACGGCTCAATAAACATTCCCTTGAGTGCCGCAGGGAATTACACCGTTACCTATACACTTCCCGGTAGCGGATGCCCCCGCACCATCACCACGGGTTTCAACATCAAGCCCCTGCCTACCATGGCTTGCCCGGCTAACATAACGGTTTGCGCCAACAGCACACCTTTCATTCTGAACAGCGCCACACCCCTGGGTGGCGCCTATTCCGGCACGGGCATCACCTATGACGGGTTCAACTACCGCTTCAATCCTGCTGTTGCCGGAAACGGAACCAAAAACATACAATACAGCTTCACCGACAACGGCTGTACCAACACTTGTAATTTTGACATCATTGTCAGCGATACGCCCACCGTGAGCGCCACCACTTCAACCAGTTATGTGTACAGTGGAGATTTCACCAATATCGCTTTGAGCAGCAGCGTAGCGGGTGCGCAATTCACCTGGACCGCCACCTGCAACAATTCCAGCATCAGCGGCTTCAGCTCGCAGGCCACACCCGTCAACGGGCCCATCGTGCAGCAGCTGTTCAATACTTCGCCCAGTCTGGGTGAAATCACCTATACCATCACACCCCGCCTGGCCAGCGGCTGTGCCGGAACCCCCGTGAGCGTGGTGGTCACCATGCCCAACGTCACTTTCTGCCAGAGCCCTGGTACTTTCCAGAAGGGGTCCTGCATCATCGACATGGGTGTCAGCCCTCAGAGCTATGCCAACGCCATCAGGCCCTATGGATTGATTTATGAACTGCTCAACGTATATCGTGTGCCGGTGTACTGGATCATCAATTCCTCCAAGACTTTTGTAAATCCACAACCTAAAACCGATCAGGCTGATATGGTGGTGGACGGCATCTCATACCGTGGCGGACCCTTTGTGGTGCCTGCTGCCTATCTGGCACAGGTGCAGTCGGTCATCAACAGCTGGGTGGCCCAGGGTGTGGTGGTACGCTACAGTAACACGGCTTTTTCCCCGCCTGTTTTCGAATTGCTCACCCACATACCCCGGGTGGTGCTCGACGCCCGATTCGGCGCCATTGTCGAGTCCGGTTTTTATTCGCGCGCCGGCATACCGACGACCGCCTATGTGAAAGGCGGTATTCCCAGTATCATCACCAACTGCGACGATATCTATGTATTGCCGCATGCCGAACCCCAGACCTGGACTCAGGCACAGCGAGATTCCCTGCTTACTTTCATCAACCAGCGGGGCTGGCTGTTTTCTTCCTGTTATGCGGTGAGCTATATTGAAAATTTGGCCGGAATGAATTTTCTCAGCACTTCCGGCCTGGTTCCATACAATAGCCATGGCAGCCCGACCGTGCCCTTCAGTTATGCTACGAGTGCGGGATTCGAGGCTCCCAGCATGGCTGCGGATCCCTTCATGCAGTTCACATCCACCATCGACAATTCCATTGTTCAGGATGCGGCATTCGAAAAAATCTATCTGCCCCGGACAACCTGGAGGCCAACAACCCGGGTAGCGGTTTACAAATCCAATTTTGTCAGCAATTCGGTTACCTATCCGACCAATGCCGGAATATTGGTATACGGCCGCGCGTTCGGGCAAAGCAACAAGGGGGTCGTGACTTATCTCTCGGGTCATGATTTTGAAGGAGCCTCACTGCAGGCCGATAATGTTGCCAAGGCCCGCGTTTATGCCAGTTTCCTGTTGCGTGCCGGTATCGGGACGCGTCCCAACATCGTTCCCGTAAGCATACCTTCTACAGCAAATGCCGGGCAAACAATCACCCTTACTGTTTCGGTGCCTCCTACCACCTCGCCGCTGGTATCCATGCAGTGGCTGACCGACCTGGGCGGTATCTTCGGATCACCCAATATGGTGACTACCACCTTCACTTTGCCGGGTGTGGAGGTGCCCACATTATGTACGGTACAGTTCAAAGTGATAGATGCCTGCGGTCGTTATGGCCTCTATTGCACCAGCATACTCGTCAATCCCACTATCCGCAATAATTTCATCGGAACGGCACAATCCATTTGCTCGGGCACCGAACCGGCCACCTTGTTCGGCAGTATTCCCACAGGTGCAATAGGTACGGTCAACTACAAATGGCTGTTCAGTACCACTGGTCCCACCGATGGGTTTACCGACGCGCCGGGCATCAACAACGGCAGGGATTATAAGCCGCAGGCCCTCACACAGGTAACCTGGTTCAGAAGGCAGGCAACCATCGGAGGCGTTACGGTTTTCTCTTCTCCGATTCAGATATCCATTTCCCAGGGCCCCGCACTAACCCAACAACCTGCAGCCACCGGACAGTCACTTTGCCAGGGTGGTTCATTTTCGCCCCTCACCGTTGCTTCATCCGAAACCGGAGTGACGTATCAGTGGTACAGCAACAGTTCGGCTAGCAATTCCGGAGGCAGTCCGATTTCGGGCGAAACCGGTCCGGGTTATGTACCCACATCCGCATTGCCGGGCACCACCTATTATTATGCTACAATAACCGGCAGTAACGGCTGTATTTCCTTCTCTTCGGTATCCGGGGCAATCAATGTTTTCTCCGGGTTGCTGATTACGGGAAGTCCTTCCAAATCCGCTGTCAATGTATGCAGGAACCAGCCTTTGTCCGCGCTCAATGTATCTGCGAACGGGCTCGGTTTAAACTACCAGTGGTTTATCAATTCTGTAGATGCCAATTCCGGCGGCACTGCCATCACCGGCGCGAACAGTCCCGGATTTACGCCTGACAGTGTCGGATCATTTTATTATTACTGCCGTGTGTTTCTGCCCTCCGGAAGCGGGTGCAGTCCTTCATTCCGGACGTCCCAAACCTCCGGCCTGATTACCATCCGGCCTCTTCCCTCCGTTTCCATCATCAACAATACCGGAAACACCACCATAACCTGCGCGCAGCCACTGATTAATGTGACGGCACAGACAAACGGAACAGGCGTGAGCTGGAACAGGGGAATGGGCGGCAATGCCACTGTGGCCTTGCCGGATACGGGTACTTACCGGGTAACGGCAACGGGCAGTAACGGTTGTACCAATACCGCCGAAATTGAAGTATTCAGCGGCATCGTAGGCGCCACCTGGACAGGACAGGCCGATAACAACTGGCACAACCCTGCCAACTGGTGCGGCGGGGTGCCCGATCTGCAGAAGGATGTGACCCTGCCTGCCGGAATGCCGCGCTATCCTCTTGCATCCATCGCCACAGCCAGGGCCAGAAGCATCACCCTGCCAAGCGGAAGCCAATTGAACGTGCAGGGAGTGAAACTGCAAGTGGCGGGTAACATCAACAGCGAATCCAACCTCGATCTGCAGCAAGGCACGCTGGAACTGGTTGGCAACAATATTGTACAGTCCATCTCCGGTAAAATGTTCCGGAACAATACCATCGGTGGCCTGGTTGTTTCCAACGCGTTGGGCGTGAACCTGCTCAACGAGGTGGACGATAGCCTCAGGGTGGGCGATTCCCTTTCTTTCGGTAATGTGAACAATGTGAATTTCTTTACGGGCGACAACCTTATACTGCTTTCCGACAGTGTGCGTACGGCACGTGTTGCCGATATCACCAATAACAATGCTAACAGCGGCAATGCCATAATTGGCCAGGTTACCGTGCAGCGCTTCATTCCCGGCCGCAGGGCCTGGCGTCTGCTTACCGTTCCACTCAAACCCACCACCTCCGGAACTTTCAACAGCACCTGGCAGGAAGGGGTGGTGAACAGCGATTTCAATTTTGCCAACAACAAGAATCCAAGTCCGGGCTATGGCATGCATATCAGTGGCAGTAGCCCCACGCTGGGTTTTGATCCCACACCCATGAACAATCCTTCGGTAAAAATATTCAACCCGCAAACCGGCCTCTGGGATCCCTTGCCTAATACGCTTAACAGTTCCGTAACGGATTCCAGCGGGTATATGGTTTTTGTAAGGGGCAACCGCGGCACGCAGTTGTCCTTGAATACCGCTGCTCCGCTCAGCAATACCCGGCTCCGTGCAAAAGGAGAGCTGCGTACCGGAACCCAGGTTATTGATATTCCAGCCACGGTCAGTCCCTATGCGGTGGTGGGTAACCCCTTTGCATCACCAGTGGATTTCCGTAAGGCAAGCATCACCGGTAATGTCAACAATGGTTTTATGGTTTGGGATCCCAGGCTTGGTGGCAGTAATAACGTTGGAGCATATCAGTATATCACCCGAAAAGGTGACAACTTTGAAGTGGATGTTCCCGGAGGTGGCAGCTTCGGTGCGATAGGTTCGGTGGTTAATATGATCCAGTCGGGGCAGGCGGTGATTGTGCAACACTCCGGTACCGCGCGTATCATCCTTGAGGAATCCAGTAAATCGGCTGGTGCCAATAACCTGGCTTTCCGTCCGGCGAATCCCGACAGTACAACCTCGCTGCTGGTGCAAATGAGTTTTCTGGATGCTGCGGGCAATGCCACCCTGGCCGATGGGGTACGCCTGAATCTTAACGATGCCTACACGGATAGCATTGGTCTTGATGATTTCAATAAAGCCGAGAATATCACCGATCAGCTCGCCATCTGGGACCGGAACCGGGCTTTCGCCATCCGTTGCCGGCCCATGCCGCTTTCGGGCGATTCCATTCAGTTGCAGCAACGCAGGCTTCGCATTCGAAATTACCGGCTCTTCATCAAGCCTTCGGGTCTTTCCGCTTCGCCACTGTTGGCCGAGTTGGTGGACCGTCATCTGAATACACGCACGCCTGTCAATTTGCAGACAGGGACGACTTATGAATATGCCATTACATCCGATTCAGGAGCCTGGAATCCCTTCCGGTTTTATCTGTTGTTGAAACCTGCAGGCGTGGTTCCCGTGCGCTTTATTTTCGTGGATGCCCGCGCTGCTGGTAATGCCATAAACGTCGGCTGGAGGATGGGAGATGAAGAAGGGGTGCAGCGCTATGAGGTGCAGCGCTCTGCCAACGGAACAGACTTTGTTACCGTGGGTATGGTTTCGGCTTCGGCACAACTGAGGGGTATGTACACCTTCGCTGACGTAACGTCTTTAACAGGTACTGTGTATTATCGTATCCGGGCTGTTGGAAGTTCAGACACCTACAGCAGAACAGTGCTGGTGAAGTCCGCTGCATCAAACCGGAATCCCGAGATTGTTCCGAATCCGGTAACCGGTGGAAAATTTTTCCTCTATCCCGGAGCGGGTGCTTCGGGTGATGTTGAGTTGCGCGTGCTGAATGCTTCAGGCCAGTGCCTGCATCGCCAGATGCTCCGTTCCGTAAGACCGGAGGCTCCGATCGCTGTCGTGTTACCCAATGTGTTGCCGGCCGGTATGTACACGCTGGAGCTGGTTTCTGGCAACTCTAAACCGACCGCGATTCCGTTTGTCTGCGGGCAGTAGGACTGGCGTTGATGTTGGTTGGGTTTGTTTGAGGTTCAACGTTCGAGGACCAATGTTCAATGTTTCTCAATCTCAATGCCTGAATTCCGTTGACCGGATTTATCCAACGTTAACCTTTGCGTTTTTACGTTGTTGGTCTTAGTAACCCACAATAAAGAGTCTTTTCACACTTGGGTCGCCGGTCAATTGCATTCCTGGGTTTGCCAGGCAAACCATGTACCCAAAAGTGTGCCCTGCTTTTCCTCTTATTTCACACCAGGCCGCGAACAAAGGAAATGTGATACGAAAGTGATGTTATTTTTAGCTCAAAAATTTTCCCGTATAATGCCGATGTGATAGCTGTTTGGGCCAATGCGATTGGTCGATTACATATAGCCAATCGGTATTAGCCTCTATTTTCTGTTTGTTAAAATCTTGGCAATCGGTTTTCATCATTGGATCATTGCCTGGTCCCTATTTCTGTCACCAGCTGCTCCAGCAAATTCTTATCAAGTGCCGGCTCTGCCCCTGCGGAAGTCGATAACAACCACAACTCAAGCTGCTTCTCCGCATCCAGATATTGTGTCCGATCGCTTCCGTTGATTCGCGTGACCCGCCCGCCAAAAATGTACAGGCTGTCCACCCCTTTAGCCGATTCCGAAGGCAATCTTATCCGAAATCCCCGGTAACCAAGCCGTTCAGTTCCACCTTCACGAAACGATGGCGCCTTTGGCAACCTGCTTATACGTTGCTCCAGGTCTTCACACAACGCCGGCTCCAGCTTCCATACCGGATTCGGCCGACCCGAAAAAAGGTCCAGCTCCACCTCCGCAACCGGATCCGATTTCCCTTCCTTTTTTTGGGTATCCGGATTTTCTCCTTTCATCAGTGCATACCATAGAAAACCGGTGGCCAGCACAACCAATCCGGTCATGACGGCCCTCCGGTAAACATTTTTTTTCACCATGCGCGTGGCTTATAATTTCCTCGTGAGTGCCAGCGCCAGCCCGTTGCCGTTGCCGGGTGTTCGGAAACTGCGAATGTTCCAGGTGGTTACTTTTTCGCGGGGCTTGCGGTTGGTGATCAGGTTCCAGGCGCTCAGGATGAAGGTGGTGGTGCCCAAACCGATATTCACCATAGACAACGCTTTGGTGCCTTCGTTCGGGGCAGTCACTCCCGGAGCCACTTCCTTTGGCGGAAAGTTGATTGCACCCAGGGCAATCTGGGCCGCACCGCCAATCAGTCCCAGAACAGGCACCGCTTTGTTGTTCGCGCCCCGGCCGATTTGTATACCGTTGAGGGTATTGAGCGATAGATTCACGCCGCCAAGGACGGAGGTACTTATCGCGTAACCTGCACTGATGGGTGTCGAAGGATTGAGCGGTGTCACCCCACCGTAGGTCGGTTGAATCATCGCGCACTCTTCCCTGGTCAATCCGCTCGAAGCCACCCATTGGTCAATTCCCTCATCTTCCATGTCGAGCAGGTATTCATATTGATGCTTGCGGTTGATGGCTTCGGCCACGGAGCGGCCTTCTGTCTGCTCGATCAGATAGCCAACCGCACAAATGGATCCTTCGCGGTCGATGAAACAGGGTTTGCGTTCACCGGGATAATCAAAATTTTTCGGGAATCGGCCCTGCAAACGGTATGTATGCAGGTGGTCGAGCATTTGCCTCCGCTGCTGTTGCAGGGTTGGGGACAAGGAAGAAACCTCTTTTTTCCTAAGCTGCTGCTCCACATAGGCAAGGTGGGTCACGATGCGCAGTTGGTTGTCGCTTTCGTCATTAGGAGCACACCCGAACTGTTTTTCGTAACTGATATCGCCAATAACCGCATTGACGACCTGGTTTCCGGAGGTGCTCCGGCTGTGCGCGAATAAAAGCAGCAGGGCGATGATTCCCAATGCCGGCAGCAATCGTTTTTTCATGGCAGAAGGTTTAGTTTTTAATATAGTAATTTATACGAAAGTGATGGACAAGTAATTATATGTTAAAATAATTAATTCTGAGAT
>CAZZLI010000125.1:0-7685 GCA_964655055.1 uncultured Ferruginibacter sp. | reverse complement strand
GCCAAGACTTTAAAATAGGGCCCGGACAGAGAGCACATCGGCATCATACGTAAAAATTTTTGTGCTAAAAGTAAAGTCACTTTCGTATAAGCTGGTCCTGCACATGAATGATGTATTTAGTCTGTGACTAAAGACAAAAAACCGCCCTCCTGCATTAGTTTTACCGCATGTTGTTGAATACGGCACTTCAACCAGCAGCAGTCCCCCAGCGGATTGTATCGCTGGTGCCCTCA
This sequence comes from uncultured Ferruginibacter sp., assembly GCA_964655055.1. GTDB lineage: Bacteria > Bacteroidota > Bacteroidia > Chitinophagales > Chitinophagaceae > Ferruginibacter. The sequence goes on along the minus strand of CAZZLI010000125.1, from coordinate 7,452 downwards.
CAAACCGAACTGCTTCATACCCTCGGGCTCGAGGAGCACGTCTGCGGCATCACGCGTTACTGCATCCATCCCCCACAATGGCAGCAAACAAAAACAATTATAGGCGGCACGAAAAAAATCAACGAAAACAGGTTGCGAGCCCTGCGACCCGACCTGATCATCGCAAACCGCGAGGAAAATCTGCGCGAGCAGGTGGAACGTCTTTCAGCCGATTATCCGGTTTGGGTAACGGATGTGCACGACTTCAACAGCGCGCTGGAAATGATTACCGACATAGGGAGGCTTACCGGGAAATCAAATCGTGCCCTGGAACTTTGCCTGGAAATCCGCAACGTATTTTCCCGTATCCCCAAGCCAAAGAAAAAGTATCAGACAGCCTACCTGATCTGGAAAGACCCATACATGAGCGTGGGCGGCGACACGTTCATCCATGATATGCTGGAACGTTGCGGATTTGAAAACAGTTTTGCCGATCAGCGACGCTATCCGACTGTTACCCCGGAAACCATCCGTGAACGCGGATGTGAACTTCTGTTGCTTTCTTCAGAGCCCTATCCGTTCAGCGACACGCATATCAACGAACTGCAGCAAATCCTGCCCGAAACCAAAATCCTGCTTGTAAACGGCGAAATGTTCAGCTGGTATGGAAGCAGGATGCTGCAGGCGGCAGGCTATTTTGCGGAGTTTGTTTCCCGTCTTGATTAAGCGTCCTTTCATAAGTCCGGGCATCCGTTCCTGTAAATAGTGCAGCAGGACTCCGATTCAAAGGAGGCAGACAGGCCTGTGTTGGCATTATTATGGTATTTTTGATTCCACATCAAATTGGAACCTATGGGCATCGGCTGGATTATCTTCATTATTGGCACACTGGGCTGGCATATCGGCCTTTATGGCATGTTCACCAAAGCAGGCATACCCGGCTGGAAGGCTTTGGTGCCTTTTTACAATACCTGGTGCATGGTCGACAAGATGAAGCTGCCCCGGTACTGGTTTTTTCTGCAGCTCATTCCCATCGCCGGACAGTTCATCAGCATCTGGATCACCATCAAATTTGTGGAGCATTTCGGGCGCTTCGGCTTCTTGCATCATGCCCTGACCGCACTACTGCCCTTCGCCTATTTCCCCTGGCTGGGATACTCCAAGGGAGAACGCTATGCCGGTGAAACGGTTGTCAAGAATTATAAGAAATCGGGGGCTCGGGAATGGATTGACGCGGCCGTATTCGCCATCATCGCCGCCACACTCATCCGCACTTTCGTATTCGAGGCGTATACCATTCCCACACCCTCCATGGAAAAATCATTGCTGGTGAACGATTTCCTGTTCGTGAGTAAATCTGCCTATGGCCCCCGTATTCCGAACACACCCATCGCCATGCCGTTTGTGCACCACACGATGCCCATTTTCAAAACAAGGGCCTATTCCGAAATCATCCGGATTCCCTATACCCGCTGGTTCGCCTCACCGGTCACCCGCAACGATGCGGTGGTGTTCAACTTTCCGGCCAACGACACCCTGATCAACGACGAGGAGAATTTCGGTTCGCGGGTCACCTATTACCAGGCCATCCGCGACGAAATGACCAACAACCGGATCGGTGAAGCCCAGGCCCGTGCCAATATTGAAAATACCTACAGCGATCTGATTATCACACGCCCGGTCGACAAAAGGGAGAACTTCATCAAACGATGCGTTGGTGTAGCCGGCGATACGGTAAGCGTGATCAACGGCATGGTACATATCAACGGCAAACCCCAGGATTTCCTGCCTGAAGCGCAGCGCTATTACAAACTGACCGTACCACCCAACACCATGCCCGACGAGGAGATGCTGAAAAACATGGGTATGAATGTACGTACCGACCAGGGCGACGTTCAGCAATTCGACAACAACAACTTCCTCATCAACATCACCAATGCCGAAAGAAAAAATCTGAAGCTGGCACCGGGTTTCACCGTTACGGATTTCATTGCTCCACCCGACAACAAGCTTTTCCCTTACTACCTGAACAATGCTTCAGGATGGTCGCAGGACAATTACGGTCCGGTGTGGATTCCGCGCAAAGGCGCATCCATTCCCCTGACGCCCGACAATATCATCCGCTACGGACGTTGCATCAGTTCCTATGAAGGCCATCAACTCGGCATCAGCAACGGAAAAGTGCTGATTGACGGCAAGGAAGCAAGCACCTATACCTTCGCCATGAACTACTACTGGCTTATGGGCGACAACCGCCACAACTCACTTGACAGCCGCTACTGGGGCTTCGTTCCCGAAGACCATGTGGTGGGCAAGGCCTCGCTAATCTGGTTCAGCTGGCAGAACGGCCCACGCTGGAACCGGCTCTTCAAAAAAATCCGCTAAGCGCCTAAACCCTGCGGCTCATGAAAAAGAAAAAAATCACGCTCAGCGTCACAACATTCGCTTCGGCCGATGAACTTTCGAACGAAGATGCCGCCCTGCTGAAAAAAGCCCGGGCATTCACCAAAGGTTCTTATGCCCCCTATTCCCGCTTTCATGTTGCGGCAGCGGCGCTGTTGAACAACGGTAAAATCGTTCTGGGTTCCAACCAGGAGAACGCCTCCTTTCCGGTGGGTATCTGTGCTGAAAGAACCCTGCTGGCCAATGCGGCGATGCGCTATCCGGGTGTTGCGATCAGAACGATGGCCATCACCTACCACAACATGCAGGGTAAAAGCGATGAGCCTGTTTCGCCCTGCGGGATGTGCCGCCAGGCGCTTACAGAATACCAGCAGCGGGTGGGCCAACCGATGCGTTTGCTGCTTGCAGGCTTCGAGGGTGAAGTCTATCTGATTGAAAACGCCGGCGACCTGCTTCCACTCACCTTTACAGGCAAAGACCTCAGGCACTGATTTGCTGCGGTTCATTTTTCCGCAATAACGCATTTCCCACCGCGCATTCCAGACAGCGGCGCTTGCTGCAATATCCGCCATGCAATTGCAGAAGCGCCTGTGAATCCAACGCAGAAGCATTCGCCACACCGAGTTGTTCAAAAGCATCCGTCAGATGGTTGTTTTCGGGTGGCAGCAATCCAGCCCATAGGAGGGCACGTTCCCTGATCTCCTCGTTTCCTGTTTCATAACCATAAGCGAAGAGCAGGGGCAGTACAGCGTTGAGCATGATGCGTACCGAAAAAGAAGCGCCTGTTTTGCGGACACGGGATGCAGAGGGTTCATCAGGACGGTTATGCGAGTTCCAGTACGGGGATGCGGCTACGTGCAACGGTTCCATGATCTGCCCGGGACTTACGGCACTTAGCCATTGTGAGAAAAAGCGGGGCTGTCCGTGCAAGAGCATGGCAAGCTGCGCCAGCCTGACTGCGGGGAAACCAGCAGGCCTCATGCGGAATTGGTGAACCGGATGTGGCAGTGACTGCAATTGATACTTCTCTTTCAAATCCAGCCAGATAGCCCATAACTTCTTCGTGTATGCATCGGTGTGCTGCTCATGCAACATCCCGCAACGGCCCAGCAGCAGGGCTTCCAGATCGGTGAGGTTATGGGCAGAACGCAAGACCAGGTTGAAGGGTAGCGAACGTGCCAGGGTTTCAAAGAGGTCGCTGTTCTGCACCTGGCCGAACTGCCGGGCCAGCAGCCACCAGGCTACAATGTCCCAGTTTCCGCTGGTCTCGTTCAGCATCTTCAAGGCACGTTCCGACTTGACCTGCAGCCGTTCGGCCATCAATCGGTCCTTCCACGAAAGCCAGGTAAGCGCATCCACTTTGGCGGCATCGGCGCCACAGGGAAGAAATTGCCGGTTATTCATCAGGGCCTCATAGTTGCGAAGCAGTAAGCCGGAAACCCGAGTTTGCAGTTCAAGCACAGGAAAAGGGAGATCATCGGTATGGTCGTTCTCCCAGACCACATGAAGCACTACATTATCGTAATGCGGATCGCCGTCGTGGCCGTGACGGTGCCAGTGTACCGGGCGCATATGCAGTTCCACACTGCCTGCCCAGAGCGTATCACCCACGCGGATCCGCGCTTCCAGAAAATCAGGGCCCTGTGCGGTATTGGCCCTGCCGGGGCTCAGGATCTGTAACGGCTCTCCGGCAGCGGTTCGTAAATCGCCTTTGTTGAAATACTGGAATTGCCAGATGTACTGCAACAGTTTTTCTTGCATGGCCTCAGGGTTTACCGGTCGAAAACAGGTGCCGCAGGCTTTGAACCACCCGGCTCACCGGCAGGCCCATGACATTGTAAAAATCGCCGGTGATGCTGCGGATACCGACCACCCCTATCCATTCCTGAATGGCATAGCCTCCAGCCTTGTCGAAGGGTTTGTACCTGTCGATATAAAAGGAAAGCTGTGCCTCGTCAAGAGGATGGAAGTCCACCAGGGTTTCTTCGGAAAATGAAGTAACTTTTTCACCATACAGGATATGTACGCCTGTGATGACGCGGTGGGTTCGGTTTTGCAACCGCTTCAGCATGGCAAGGGCTTCCTGAGGATGCTCCGGCTTGCCGAGAATATCCTTGTCGACCACTACAATCGTGTCAGCGGCAATCACTAAGACTTCCGGTGCCGGATTCAGGGTTCTAACCGTATCGGCTTTTATTGCAGCGATATGTTTTGCCACCTCATCAGGTGCAAGGCCGGGCGGTATTGACTCATCGGCTTCGCTGACCACCACACGAAAGGGAATTTCGGCCCATTCCAGAAGCTGGCGGCGCCGTGGTGACTGCGAGGCGAGGATGATATCGGTTCCGGGTGGAATAAAATCAGTGCTATTCATAAATGTTTTCATTAACCAAATTCAATGAAAAATCATTTGATGCTTTCATTCCGCATCAACGATGCAGCATGAATACCGGCATGGAAAGGATTCCTGAAAGCATGATGAGTTTGATGCGTGAACTCAGTCTGCTGTAATCGGCCTTCTCCGAAGCATTCAGAAAATCGCGCAACAGCAGTGCCAGCGGCAGAATGATGCAGGCAACACAATAGGCAGCAGCCATCCACCAGCGCAACTGGATGACATAGTACAATACAATGATCAACGCTGCCAGCAGCACAACCAGCCATACGCCGGCAAAAACTTTCGCGGAACGTATGCCCCAGGCGATGGGCAGGGTATGGCAGTCGTAACGCGCATCACCTTCCACATCCTCAATATCTTTGACCACCTCACGAATCAGTGAGAGGATGAACGCGAATCCTCCATAGAGCACAGCGAATTTGAACACCCGCTGCAGGGCCAATGCCATTTCCCCCGCAGGCAACAGAATAATGCTGCGCGTGCTGTTGATAGCCACATACATCACAAGAATCGTCCATGCCGTTAGCAGGGCAATCAGCAGGTTGCCCACCAGCAACTCGCGCTTGAAGCGGGTGGAATAAAACCAGAGCAAGAGGGCGCAAAGCAGGTTGGCCGGAAAAAGCAGGAGATTGGTCTTGACCGCCACCCAACCGCTCAAGGCAACGCCCAAAAGCGTTACTACGGCATGCAGCGCCATCGCATGCCGGCGATTGATCACCCGTTCCACCACCATTTTGGCGGGTTTGTTGACCTGATCGATATTGATGTCGAAATAGTCGTTGATGATATAACCGCCTGCTGCAATCAATACTGAAGCAAGTACAAGCAAGCCGCAGAGGAATGGCGTAAGCTGATGGGAAAGTCCGCTTTCCGAACCGGGTAGCGTAGGCATGATGATGCACCAATAGAAAAGCACCTGAGAGAGGGCGATGAACAATAAGTTGGGCCAGCGGATCAGCCGGAGAATGGCCGTTAGCAGTTTCATATGGATGAGTAAGGCAGATGCGAATCCCAACCTTCCTCCGAAATTCAACCTGTCAGCACCCAATGGTTATCAGCTAAAGAAAAGACAGTGATGATGCAGAGAAAACAACCAATCTGCCGGCTGGAAAGGTACGCCGAAACAGGAATCAGATTATGAAACAGGAAAATAAAACAAGCAACTTAAGTGTTTATTTCAGGACTGGTTGTCGCGCCACTCGTAAACCCAGCTGCTTTGGATCATTTCCAGATGGCCTTCGTTGCTTTCTTCGGGTTTGCCGGAGAAATTGGGAATTTCCAGCACCCACTTATGCAGGTCGGTAAAGCGGATGCGGTAAATTTTCCCTTCATTGAAATCATCGCCGAAGCGCTCGTAAAGTTTCATGGCGATATCCTCGTAATCGTTCCAGTGTATGGGGGGTTCGAATGTCATGCCGGGGGAATTATGGTTTTACTTCGGGTGCTGCAGGCAACAACCCGAATCGGTTTTTGAATCTTATTCTCCCAGAAACTGGGTCTGATCGGGCAGCGTGACCGTAATGGCGCCGCTTCCTTCCAGAAGCACACACTGGCAGCCCAGCCTCGAGTTCAATCTCGGATTCACCGCCCTGTCAATGAAATCCTCCTCCTTGTCCGACAATTCTTCCAGATGCTCCGCCCCGTCTTCCACATAAAGATGACAGGTGCTGCAGGCGCATACGCCGCCGCAGTTATGATGCAGTTCGATTTCATTCTTTAGCGCAACCTCCAGCAGCGAATCGCCGGGCGCCACGCCGGAAAGGGTAACGGACTCCAGTCCTTTTTGCTCGAATTTATAAGTTACCGTGTACATATATGCTTTAAACGAGGTGCAAACCTAATTGAATTGATGTAGACTTGATGAATATGCCGGAAAAATAACTTCGAAACAACAAAGGCGATATCTTAAACCGGAGGATGAATTCATCTTCATGACTGTATTTTTGCCACCCAGCAAACCAACGCTCATGTTGCAAAAAACCATACTTCAGGTATTCCTGTTTTCGGCCATAACAACAATAGCAGGCTGCAATGGTTCGGCACCTACCCCTGTCGCCGAAAAAAAATCCGATACCGGCTCCATCGGTGAACCTGTTGTAGAAGCTACTCCCCCACCCCCGGCAAGGCCCCCAATCATCAATATCACCGACACCTTAGAAAGCAGGCGACTTGTACTTTGTATTCGCGACAGCGCTGCCACCTACGAGCGCATCGCCCCCAAACTCGGAGAGATCTATCTGGTGAAAATTGGTGGCTATATCAGCAAATCGGGTTCGCGCATCACCGGAAAACCCATGGCCTGGTTCACCCGCAGGGAATCGGGCTATTTCTTTGAAGCGGGATTTCCTGTTGATAAGAAGCCGGCCAAACTGCCCCCGCAGTTCATCCTCCGCGAAACCCGGGCCGACAGCGCCAGCATCGCCCATTTTTACGGGCCCTATTCCCAGGTACCCGAAGGCTACTCAGCGCTGGAAGAATACCTTCGCAACAAAAAGCAGGCAGCGGGTCAGCCTTACGAAATTTATGTGGACGACCCCATGGATGCCAACGGTAAGCCACTTGATCCCTGGAAGGTGCGTACTGATATTGTCTTTCCCCGGAAATAACCGATTTATCGGCTTGGGGCCGATTGCCCGATGGCTTCACTCATAAAGGCATACAGGGCTTTAAGT
>CAZZLI010000124.1:0-7773 GCA_964655055.1 uncultured Ferruginibacter sp. | reverse complement strand
CCATCGGCAACCTGGTTACAGTAGCTTGTGCAGGTAGCAACTATTCCGTTCCTTTTACCGTCAACACCCGCTTCGGCAGTACCAATACCTTCACGGCCCAACTGTCGGACGCATCCGGCAATTTCGGTAGTCCGGTCAATATCGGTTCCCTTTCATCCGACACATCCGGCACCATTGCCTGCACCATTCCGGCAGCAGCCGCTTCCGGTATCGGTTACCGGATCCGCATCGTATCCACTTCGCCCATCAGCACCAGCCGCACCAGCGCCGACCAGCTCAGCATCAAGCGCACGCCGGCGGCAGGATTCAGTATCAGTGGTCCCGCAGTTACCTGTACCGTTCAGCAGAACTATACGTTGAGCGGGACCGAATCGGGAACCAATTACTCCTGGCAACTGGTCAACGCATTGGGTATTTTGAGTTCAGGCCCCCAATCGGCCATCGTCAACTGGTCAGTGGCCGGAACTGATTCCATTCTGGTGACGCCTGCCAATTCATGCGGTATCGGTTCACCAATCAAATACGCTGTCCGCATTTTCTCAACACCTCCCGGTTTTGCTCCAACCATAACTGTCAATGTACGTACGCTGAGTGCCCCTCTATTGGGTCCCGAGCAAGGCGTAACGGAGTATCGTTGGTTCCGGAACGGGCAACCGATCAGCGGACAGACCGGAAGGACTTATACCGTACCCGACAACGAAACGGGCAGCTACACGGTGGCTTTCCATAATCCCTGTGGCACTGGAATCGCTTCCGACTCAGTGTTGATTTCCATTGTGCGGCTCAACCAAACCATCACATTCGCGCCTGTAGCTCCGCTCACATTTGGTGACGGTCCCTTCAACGTTACTGCAACTGCTTCTTCAGGTTTACCGCTTACTTACAGCATCATCAGCGGGCCGGGTACCATCAATGGAAACACCATCACCATTACGGGTGGCGGTATCATTGTGGTGGCAGCGCAGCAGGCCGGAAACGATAATTACAACCCTGCTGTCGCCACGCTCAGCATTGTGATCAACACGGCTCCTGCCACCATCACCCTCAGTGAGCTGGAGTTCACGTATGACGGTACTCCCAAACGTGCCACCGCGGTTACCAATCCCGCGGGGCTGGCAGTAGCATTTACATACAACGGAAGTTCCGCCCAGCCGGTCAATGCGGGATCCTATGCCGTGCGTGCTACCATAGTGAATAACAATTACGGCGGCACACGCGACAGCACGCTCATCATCAACAAGGCGGCACAATCGGTAACCATACAGATTATTCCAGACAAGAGCTTCAACGATGCGCCGTTCAACGTGATTGCATTGGCTTCCTCGGGATTGCCCGTCTCGTTCTCCATCACTACACAGCCTGCATCAGGTGTGGCCAGTATCAATGGCAACATCATCACCATACTCGGCCCGGGCTCAGTGACGGTCACTGCACTTCAGGCCGGCAACAACAACTATCTGCCGGCTTCAGCGCAAACATCTTTCAACATCAGTGCTCCCCTGGCCCGCGACATCACCATGAGCAGTCTAATCGCTCCATTGGGCGGTTGCGGTTTGGGCAGCGAGGCGAACGTGGTGGTTAAGATCCGCAATGCAGGAACAGAGGCTGTGTCGGGCTTCCCGCTCAGCTATCAGGTCAATGGGGGAACGCCGGTTACCGAAACCGTAACGGGCAGTGTGGCTTCCGGAGCCGACCTGACCTATACGTTTACCACTCCGGCTTCTTTCCCCAATCCGGCTCAGCTCTATGAGTTGAAAGTATACAGCGCCCTGGCTGGTGATCAGCGAACCGACAACGATACACTGGTCCGAAGCATTACACGTCCTGCTGTGAACGGAGGCAGTGCCTCGTCCGACACGACCATCTGCGCAGGCGGTACAGCCGTTCTGAAAGCTACGGGCGGCAGCGCTTATGCATGGACCGACGGCCCCTCGACTTCCGTTTACCTGGTCAGTCCGGTCACCACTACTTCTTATGAAGTGTCCATCACCGACCTGAATGGCTGTTCTGTCAAAAAAGATACGGTCAGGGTGTTCGTCAATCCGCTTCCCCGGGTGAGTGCGGGCCCCGATCGTACCATGCTGCGCGGAAGCAGTGTTGTATTGCAGGGAGCCGGCGATGGCTCGCTGCTTTGGAGCAGCGGTCAAACCGATTCTGTAATCACCGTTTCGCCCTCAACTACCGCTCAGTATATATTGTCAGCCACATCCGCCTTTGGTTGTAAGGCTTCCGATACGGTTAATGTTACCGTAAACTTCAGCGCATTGAATGTATCACCCGGTCTGTGGAATTATGGCAGTGTGGTGAAGGATTCGAGCGTTACCAAACTGATCACTGTTACGAACACCGGTACTCTGCCTGAAACCGTGAACGGCATTTCAGGGTTGGATGCACCCTTCTTCACTACGTTCATCTTCCCCGTGAGCATACCGCCGGGTACCAGCATCAATATTCCCGTTCGGTTCACTCCGGCAGACCTGCTACTGTATCAAAACGTATTCATCCTCGCCACATCTGCAGGCAGCTTCAATATCACCTTGCAAGGTCAGGGCGTTCCTCTGGCGCCTTCCTGGTCGGTGACACCCGCGAATTATGATTTCGGCCGGGTGCAACGCGGAACCACGGCTACCAGGGATTTTATTATCCGAAATACCGGAAATATTCCGCTGCGTATCCAATCGGTCACATCGCCCAATCCACGGTTCAGTGCCACTACCAACGGCCAGTCCGATTTGCCGGTAGGCGGTTCGGTGACCATGGTGGTGCGTTTCAATCCGGTGGACATAATTACCTATAGCGGGTTCATCAATATCCGTTCCACCAATACCTCACTGGGTTTGATGAGGGCCCTTGTCGCCGGAACCGGTTATGTAAACGGAGCCGCACCCCAACTGACTTTCCTGGATCCTTCTCCTTACAATGGCAGAAGCGGGGTCAGTCCGGCCGTAGGTCCCCCCGGCCTGTTCACGTATGAAGTGAAATACAGCAGCGCCGACAGCGTGGCGCCCCGCCGCGGATATCCCAAAGTGGGTATTGACCGCAACAATGATGGTGATTTCACCGATGCAGGCGAAGGGATTTTTGAGATGACCAAGAGCAGCAGCGGCTACCGCTGGCGGTCAGGAGAATCCTACGTTTATGCCACAAGCCTGCCTCCCGGCGACCTGTTCGGATATAAGTTCATCGCCCTTGATTCGCTCGGCAACGAAGCTGTCCTTGGTGGTGCGTTGTATAAGTCCGGTCCCATTGTTACCCGCGAGGTGCTGGATCTGCATATTTACGCAAGCGACATCGTGTTCAGCAATCCGCGCCCCAATGTGGGACAGCAGTTCACGGTTACGGCAACCATACATAACAATTCACCCTATTCTGCATCGGGCGTGGATGTGCGCTTTTATTACAAAGACAGTTTGTATCTTTTCCGTGACACCATCAGCTTCATTGAAGCGAACAGCTCCGTTTCCATCACCAAACCTCTGTCGTTCTCTCCGGACGGGTTCTATCCCATCAAAGTATGGATTGATAGTGCACGAACGCTGCCTGAAGGCAATATTCTGAACAACTATGCCAGTCGCCCGGTGATTGTGGGCACCTTCACCGTGCCGGGCGCGATTGTGGCAACCGCCAATGCATCGCCATCGGTTTGCAACAAGGGCAAGACCAATTTCAGCGGTACCGCTTACTACACAGGGTTGAATCTTGACGGCAATCCTCCTGTGGAAGGAGCAACCGTCACGCTTAAGATCTATTCTCCGGAGGAGCATGTATATACGTTTAACACTACAGCGAAAGGGGAGTGGTTTTTCCGTTGGGACCTCTGTGCTGAGGATCCCGATCCCTCAGGCTGTCAGGGTCCGGCTTGCGGTGTGCCGTTCACTTATTCGGTACAGGTGACCGACTTCACGCTAACCAGTGCACCGGTGCAGTCTACCTTCACCATACCCTGTGCTACCTGTACACGTGAGGGTGAGATCCGGCATTCCGGAACTGTGTCCGGCTGTATCATTGAAGGAGCACCCCATTACTATACGGCCAATATCGTCAACTTTATCTACGACGACCAGAACCGCAAGCTTTGCGCACCCACGGTTTACCGCGATACCATTGAAGTCTACCGGAACGGCGAGCTGCGTTATACGCATGTGCTGGATTCCATCACCACCTGTACCGCAGTTACGTTTACCGATTCCTTCCCGGGATTGCCTGCAGGGGATTACAACCTGAGTTTTATCCATACCTACTATACCGCTGCAGGAACAAGGATGCAGGCTACGGTGTCCACGCCCTATACCGTGTTACCCGCCAAGCCCGACCTGATCCTTTTGGGCATCACCCAAACCGGACATACTTCTTTCAGCTTTGTCGACAGAAATACCTCCTGTGGTGTACCCGCCGGACGGCATATGGTTTACCTCTACGATTCCATGCCGGGCGATGCCGGTTACCTGCTGATTGATTCATTCCTGGTGAACAGTGTGCCGGCAGGATATCCTGGAGAGGTAGGACTGTCCTATTCCAACCCCGACTGGCAGCAGGGTTACCATTATCTCAAAATTGTAACGGATGTAAAGAATACGATTGATGAAATCCGCGAGGATAACAATGTGCTGTATGCGATGTTCTATGTACAGGAACCCGATATACGCCTGCGTCGCTTCACCATTTCCAATTCGGCACTCAGCGCAGGGCAGCTGGTGAACTTCTCCATCAATGTCTATAATACGGGTTCGCCGGTGACCATACCGTTCAAACTTCAATTCAAGGTGAATGGTATCCCGCTGGGCAATAAGATCAATGTTACTTCGCTGAACACGGGAGAGGAAATTACGCTGGTGTCGTCACCGTATACGGTTCCCCTGAATCCCTGCCCGATTGAAATTACCGCCTATGCCGATGTGGATCGTCAGGTGCAGGAATTCAATGAGCTGAACAATGCCGATACGACCAAGGTAGGCATTAATATCAAAGCGGGTAGAAGTTGCAATGATGAACAGGACAACGAAGGCGCGGGTTTCTTTAATCCCGAAGATCCCTTGGGCACCTTCCTTTGTCAGCCCTATGTGGCACCCCGCGGCGTGTTGACCTATCTGGCCACCACGGTGCGCAATACCGGTACACGCGATGCCAGCAATATCAAGGTGCAATTCAAGTTCAACGGCCAGGTCATCGGTAGCGATGTTATTCCTGTGTTGCGTGCGGGCCAAAAGACCAACAGCGGATTCTATTATGCCTTTGATACCGTCGGCAAGTTTATCGTCAATGCCTTTGCGGATCATACCCGTGAAATCTGTGAACTGTCTGAGACCGACAATGTCGGTTCCATCCATGTGGACTCGCGTACTACCTTGGGAGATCTGCAGATTCTCTCCCAGTATATCGCTCCAAGCAATCTGAACCCCGATCCGGGTCAAAATGTATCAGTGGTGGCCTCTATCCTCAATATCGGTGATGCACCGGTAGCGCCAAACATGATTCGTTTCTGGGTAGATGATGTACAGCTCGGCCTCGATGTTCCAATCGATACGCTCTATCCGGGGCAGGATACCACGGTGCTTGCCACGCAACTCTATTCGTCCAATATTGTAGGACCCAAGGTCATCCGTGTGATGGCGGATGCGCTTGAGGTACAACCGGAACGGCGTGAGAACAACAATGTGGCCACTCGTGCCATCATCGTGGGTGGAGCTCCCGATTTTGCCAATTCCCTGTATGAAGCGATTACACTGTCGCCTGCCCAGTTTTCGTTGGGAGACAGTGTGACCATCTGCAACTATGTCCGCAACTTCGGCGGCGATGGCGGTTCGGCATGGATGCGGTTCTATTATACACGGCTGAATGGGGAAAAGGTATTGATAGACAGTGTACGCTTCACGATGAACCAGAACGACAGTTTCCGGGTATGTAAGAAATGGCTGGTAACCGAACCTGCGGGACTCATCATCACCGAAATCGACCATAGCGATCCGCCTGAATTCGACACGTTGAACAATGCGGACACGCTGGCCTTCGGAACCATCATTCCGCTGACGCTGCTGGATTTCAACGGCCGATTGAACAACCGCATCGTTTCGTTGAATTGGGAAGTGGCCCATGAACAGGGTTTGCTCCACTATGAAATCCAGCGCAGTGCAGACGGTCTTGCCTTTGCCGAAATCGGACAGCTAGCTGCTACCAACAGTCCGCTCAGTCATACCTATACATTCGATGATTCCAGTTTCTCGGTGATGCCGGGTCCTGTAACCTATTACCGCCTGCGCATTGTCGAAATGGACGGCACGTTCCGATACAGTGACGTGGTTGCTGTACGCCGGACTGCCGGAGTCAACCGGATTTCAGGCTATCCCAATCCGGTGAAGCATCTTTATCAGGTTCAGATTGATGCGGTGGAGCGCACCCGCTACACCCTGTTGTTGCTGGATGCAGCAGGAAAACAACTGTTGAAGAACACGGTTACCGTGCAACCCGGCCAGACCCAGGTACCGGTGAATATGAGTCCTTATGCGAAAGGTATGTACTGGATCAGCATGACCCGTGAGGACGGCGAAGTGATACGGCTTCGGTTGGTGAAGGAGTAGGGATGGACCTTTCCGGGCATTGTATCAACGTAATTGCATTGCTCATCCAATTTTCAGTAAAAATTATGGGACGGCTCATTTTGATATCTTTTTGCTTTTGCCCTTTAGCACAGCTTGTAGCTCAGCCCAACCTGAAATTATGGGCGGAGAAGGCTTCGGGGCAGGATTCATTCTCTGTGCATTATGATACTCGTTCACCTTATGATGCGCTGGTCAGGTTTCACGCGGGAAAATTCCGGGAGGTAACTGGTTTTCCAGACTGGCTTTTGGCAAGCTTGAAAGCTCGGACTGAAGTAGACGGATTTCGCTTGAAAGGGAACTCCACCGCCAGAGGGACCAAGCAGTATCTGTATTTCCGGCAAACCTATAAAGGTATTGACGTTGACCTCAGCTCGCTGAACGCCATGGTGATTGGCAACCGGGTGGAATCCTTTCAATTGTATCAGTTTCCCATACCCGATTCGGTACCTGCGGTTCCCCGAATAGGCTTGACGGATGCACTTGTGACTTCCCGGCAGCAATTGGCTCAAGCCCTTGCTATCAGCACAAGTGAAGTTTCAGTATATGCCGACACCGCATATGCTACACTGGTTGTTTATCCGATGCAACCTGCGGACAACATCTACCGATTGGCATACCGGATATCTGCGGTCACTCCAGGGGTAGATGGGCTCTATCTTCTGTATGTGGATGCACTCACGTCTGCCGTTTTCCACAAGGTCCAGTACAAGTCCTATTTCGGCTGTTTTGGTAAGGGGTCGGAAGCAGGGGGTAGCCATGCTCAGCCTTCAGAAATTTCGTTGGGTCGGACTGCATCCGGTTCGGAGACACCCGCTGCAGGTTCAAGCGCGGCTATTGCAACGGGAAGAACCCGTTTTTCAGGCGTACAAAGTGGTGTAGTCACCGAATCCAGCGGTTCTCAATTCAGGCTTCGGGCAATCGATTATATCAATAATTTTTTCAGCTTCAGTCCAGACATCATAACAAAAGATTTCAGGAACATACTTCTTGGTACTACTGATGATGCAAACAATATTTCTGCAGCAGCGGATATTGTGGATGCGGATAATGATTGGTTGGAATATACCGACAACTCGG
This sequence comes from uncultured Ferruginibacter sp., assembly GCA_964655055.1. Taxonomy (GTDB): domain Bacteria; phylum Bacteroidota; class Bacteroidia; order Chitinophagales; family Chitinophagaceae; genus Ferruginibacter. Next base: position 100 of record CAZZLI010000124.1, on the reverse strand, counting down.
ATGACCATAAGAACCCTGTTCTTTCCGGTTTCGAAGTACATTTTAATTCGCAATTAATTTTGGATTATTGGTACAATGTGCATGAGCGAAACAGTTGGGA